>JABUSI010000364.1 GCA_021442745.1 Erysipelotrichaceae bacterium
CGGAACCCGACAGGGAATCAAACCTGCCCACTTGGTGGCAGCAATTACTTCGGTTTCCGGACACCCGAACGATTCCTTAGGCAAAATCCATATCCGTGAACTGATGAGCAGCGTGGAAGTACCGGTCGAAGGAATCGAAAACTGGATTGACGACTTCCGGAAGGAAACCATCAACGGACATTCCTTCAAACTGTCCTTTGACCCGATGCTGGACATTGACGTCAAACTCAAAAAGAAGCCAAAGGAACCGAAAAAGGAAAAACCATCCGGACAGGAAAAGAAAAAAACTTCTCCCGTAAAAAAGGAAAAGAAGGACAAGAAGGAACCAAAGAGTAAATTCCCATCCAAACCTCGTCGCGGTCAGGGACGTAACAACAATACACAACCGAAAAGAAGAAGGAAATAATTCCTTCTTCTCTTTTTTACAGTAACGGATTTACCGTTTTTTCTATAATTTCCGACAGGTTGTCGCAGGAAGAATCAAACCGTTTCTGATCGGATTCGTTCAGATGCAAAGTGATGACTTCCCGGATTCCGTTACGGTTCACAACCGCCGGAACTCCGATATACAATCCGCTTTTCCCGTATTCCCCGTTCTGATAACAGCTTAACGGCAGAATGGTATTTTCGTTGTTCAGAATAGCCGTTACCAGCCGTTCCAGCGACATCCCGATGCCGTAATAGGTTGCTTTCTTCCGTTCGATAATCTTGTAAGCGGCATCCCGTACTTCTTCATAAATATTCAGAAGGATACGGAAATCCATCTGTTGTTTTTCCAGTTCCTCCAGCAAGCTCTTGGCACCGATATACGCATGCGTCCAAGGGACAAAACTGCTGTCTCCGTGTTCTCCCATAATATACGCATGCACATTGGCATAATTGACCTGCATGACTTCGCCGATCGCATACCGCAATCTGGCCGTATCCAGCATCGTACCGGAACCCAGTACCTGTCCGGTCGGTAATCCCGTTACTTTCTGCGCCACATACGTCATAATGTCCACCGGATTGGAGGCTACCACAATCACACCGTTAAACCCGGACGCTTTGATCTGCTCGCAGATTCCCTTCATAATCTTCGTATTCACTGCCGTCAGCTCCAGTCGCGTCTGCCCCGGCTTCTGCGCCGCTCCTGCGGTAATCACAATCACACCGGCATCACTGCAATCTTCATACGTTCCCGCATGAATGTTCATTTTGGCACCGGCATATGGTAATCCGTGGGCCAGATCCATCGCTTCTCCTTCCGCTTTTTCCATATTAACGTCAATCAGCACCAGTTCATCGATTCCTTTATGGTCAATTAACGTATAGGCCATCGACATTCCCACAAAACCGGTTCCGACCAATACTACTTTACGATCTGTTGACATGATTACATCCTCCTTTATCTGTCTGTACCATAACAAAATCCCGCTTATGTTTCCACTGATGTGCCCTGTTGACAATTGTTTTATAAGTCATTACGATACCTATGGAGGCTGATAGTATGAACCATCTTGTTATTTTTGACCTGGACGGAACATTGTTAAATACGTTGAAAGATCTTGCACAAACCACAAACGTTATTCTGACCCGTCACGGGTATCCGACCCATACGGAAGAAGAAGTTATGAAAATGATCGGAAACGGAAACCGGATGCTGGTAAAAAGAGCTTGTCCGGAAGGCACAAGTGATGAAATCATCGATCAACTGACGGAAGAATACATTACGTATTATCTGCATCACTGCTGTGACATCACCGAACCGTATCCGCACATTCACGAAATGTTACACGAATTAAAAAAACACGGCTTCAGACTGGCCGTATTATCCAACAAAGTGCATTCCGCTACTGCGGAGATTATCGAACATTACTTCCCGGGCATCTTTGACGTCGCTTACGGTCACAGGGAAGGCCATCCGCACAAACCGGATCCCGAAAGTTTATTCGAAATCATCGAAGAACTCGGATCCGATACCGGACATTCCCTGTATATCGGCGATTCCAAAGTGGATGCGACAACAAGCATCAATGCCGGACTGAAGTATTGCCTGGTCAGCTGGGGGTTTGTCCCGGATTTATATAAAGACCCGCAATACCCGGTCGTACATTCAACAAAAGAACTTGTACAATGGATACTGACACAAAAGCAGGACTAATCCTGCTTTTTGTATGTTTCCAATACTCGTACAACTGTATCCGTTATGTTTTTCTTCGCATTCTCCGGTTTCATCGCTTCCTGCAAGCTGCAATCTTCCGGCATACATCCGTAATACGCATCGATTCCCTGATGCAATACTTCTTCCGCACCCCAACCGATACTTCCGGCAATCGCAAGAACCTTGCAACCGTATTGTTTTGCCAGTTTTGCAACTCCGACCGGAGCTTTCCCATAAGCTGTCTGCCCGTCCAGTTTTCCTTCTCCGGTCATCACGCAATCCGCATCCGCCAGTTCATTCTGTAACCCGATGGCATCCAGCACAAGGGAAATTCCCGGTTGCAGTTTTGCGTGTAAAAACGTCAGAAACGCATATCCTAATCCGCCGGCAGCCCCGCTTCCCGGCATGTTTTTATAATCGGTATCCGTAAAAGAGGAACAGATATCCGCATAGCGGTTCATCCACTCATCCGTTGTGGCCAGCTGAGCCTTCTGCAAGCCTTTCTGCGGGCCGAATACGTACGTGGCACCGTTTATCCCGCACAAGGGATTATCGACGTCACAGGCAACCAGAAACGTGCACTCATCCAATAACGAACTATGATAATCCTCAATATGATGCACCTTTTCCAATGCCTGTGCTCCCCATCCGGCATCGTTTCCCTCTTTATCCGAAAAACGATACCCCAGTGCCTGCAGCATGCCCATACCGCCGTCATTAGTAGCGGAACCTCCGATACCGATAATAAAGTTCCGGTATCCTTTATTTACGGCATCCGCAATCAGTTCTCCCAATCCGTACGTACTTGTGTACAACGGATTTCTTTTTTCTTCCGGCACCAGTGGTAATCCGGCAATCTTTGCCATTTCCATGACAACCGTACGATCCGGCAATACCGTATATTGTGTGTTACGCACTTCCCGCAAAGGACCGTGCGCATGCAGAGACACTATCGTTCCGCCCAAACCTTCCCGCAGTGCTTCCATCGTTCCTTCCCCGCCGTCCGCCAGCGGTTTTACCACAACCGCAGCATCCGGATCCACGGTAAGAATACCCTTTTTCACCGCATTCCCCGCTTCCATGGAAGAGAGACTTCCTTTGAACGAATCCATGGCAACAATATATTTCATACGATGTCCTTCTTTCTTAAGAATATTGTATACTATTCACGGTGAGACAGACATGAAAATTATTGCACACAGAGGATATAGCGGGAAGTATCCGGAAAACACCATGCTCGCATTTGAAAAAGCCATCGAATACGGAGCCGACGGCATCGAACTGGATATCCAATTGACCAGTGACGGTGAAATTGTCGTGATTCACGACGAAACCATTGACCGTACGTCCGATGGCAGCGGGTGGGTCAAAGACTATACGTATGCACAGCTGTGCGAATACAACTTCGCAACGAATTTCCCGCAGTACGGATTTCAGAAAATACCTTCTCTTCAGGAAGTACTCCGTCTGTTGAAGCCGACAAATCTGATCCTGAACATCGAGCTGAAGACAGGTATTGTCTTCTATGACATGGAAGAACGTATTGCTGCTATGGTTAAAGAATATGATATGGAACAACGGGTCATCTTCTCTTCCTTTAACCACAGCAGTATTCTGAAACTGAAGAATCTCACAGACTGTGAACTGGCATTTCTGTACGAAGACGGTATTCTCGACATTGTCGGTTACGCGAAGAAATACGGAATTTCTTCGTTACACCCCGCTTTATACAATCTGCAATATCCAAATGTTATAAAAGACTGTCACGAAAACGGCATCCTTCTTCGTCCCTGGACGGTCAACAATCCCACACACATGCGGATGTGCAAACAGGCAGAGGTGGAGGCAATCATTACCAATTGTGTCGAAACCGCCGTCGGTTTTGAAGAAACAAAATAGATTCATCATAAAAGAACCGGTTCAAAACCGGTTCTTGTTGTTAATTATGTAGGTAATTCGGATTATCTGCCTGCTGTACGTTTTCGCAATACTGCCCCGTAAGCCATTGACACAATCAGTAAGAATTCACTGAGCATCAGCAGGGACATATATGGCCAGATGGTAGAGGAATCCGCCGTTTCCGGAGCTGCCAGTTTCAGTCTTTCATCGACCATTGTCAGTTCCGTCACTTCTTCGCCATCCACGGTAATCTTACCGTTTTCATCGACCTCAAACGTTATCGGATCCGCTTTGGCATATCCGTCCGGTGCCTTCGTTTCGCTCAACGTATACGTTCCGGCTGTCAGTTCAATCGTGTGACCGTCCGATTCCTTTTTCGTACTTGTTGTCCAGACAAACGGCGTAATCTTTCCGCCAAGATTGCTTGTTCCGCTTACTTTCAGTTTGGCGTTACTCAACTCTTCTCCGTCTTCATCCGTTTTATGAATCACAACCTCAAACGTCTCGTAATCGTCAACCATCGTAACCTTTGCGGTTTTTTCCGCTTTTTTGCTTCCGTCAATGTATACCTTTCCGTCATCATCCACGGTAAAGTCAATGCTTTCGGCCTTTACATATCCTTCCGGAGCATACGTTTCCGTTAACGTATATGCACCGGCTTTCAAATCAATAGTATGTCCGTCCGGTTCTTTCTGCGTATCCGTTTCCCAGCTGATTGGTTCAATCTTTCCGCTGTTATCCGCAGTACCGGTAACTTCCAGAATCGCTCCGTTCAGTTCCTTACCGGCCATATCCGTCTTACGGATTACAATTTCATGGTCCGGTCCTTCCGGCACTTCTTCTGCTTCATTTTCAATAACGAGGTTATCGTCTTCGACCATGACTTCAACGGACTTGTCCGCACCCGTTGCCGGATATTCAAACGCATAGATGGTCCACAGGGCATCGTCATCTTTTACGTATCCCTCTGGCGCAATGATTTCCTTGAAGGAATACATTCCGCCGATGGACATATTGATTGAAGAAATCTGTGCGACCCCGTATTCATTTGTCGTATAACACTGATAGTAATACAAAGTAACTCCGCCATCGGTTTCAACCGTTTTCGGAATCACCGCTCCATACGTAGCGGAATCCTCATCCGCATCTCCCTGACGGGTACTGTGCTGCGGACCATACATCGCAAAGACCGCGTCTTTCAGACCTTCCTTGGACTCTTCATCACACTTGAACAGGTTAAAACTTGTAATGGATGCCGACGCATCCGCATCTGCTTTCTGAACGTCAAACACCGCACTGGCCTGGTCCGTAAAATCTGCCATACCTTTGATTGCCGCACTGTTGGAAACCGGGATGCCGGAACCTGTTTCATTAATCTTCACATCATAAAGAATCTTAACAGCCGCAGAATCCGGAACCGGAAATTCCATCACGCCGTTTTCGCTGTCATAGCGGTAGTTACATTCGAAAATTGTCCACTTACCGTTTTCCTTTTCCCAGACTTCGATGGTATTCAAAACCGGAGAAAGATTTTCGGACAAACGGTCAACAACCGTGTACGTATCCTCGTTTTTCACCAGGTCTTCACTGCCGTAGTTCAAGTCAATCTCAAACGGTACACGGTTCGTATCATGAAGATCCGACAACAGTTTGACAACCTTCCTGTTCGGAACCTTTACGGTTGCGGTTGTATCCGGAAGTCCTTTTACTTCCTTTCCTTCTTTCAGAATCGATAAACCGGCCGTATTGGTCAGATCCACCGTGTTTCCGGCATCGGAACCGGTAAATACCTTGCTTTCCCGGTCAACCTTTGCCTGATAACGATACACAATTTTCTCCGTATACCGGATGGTCCATTTATCAGTAAGGAAATCCACAGGGGTCTTTGAATCATCCCCGATCATTATGAAATCATCGGTACTGACACTCAGTTCATCCAGCCCGCCGATTTTCTTGGTGTACTTGTAGGCTGCCTGCAATCCGCCACCATCATGGAACTCTAAAGTCAAAGAGTCTTCCACAAATGTCAGTCCTTCTCCCAGTTTATCCGTAAAAATAAACTCGTCGGAAGTCAGTGTAGTGACTGCCCGTACTTCATTATAATAGTTATAGAACGTATAAGTATAATCGATGATGTCCGTATTGGCATTGTACTTTCCTTTTTTAACATACTCGCTTTTTTCTCCGTACGTGTCATCATCTGATAACTTCTGACCATTGTTGTAGTAAAGGGTTGCGGTGTTGGTCAAGGTTCCTCCGTCATCAAGGGCTTTCTGTACTGTGGTGGAACCGGACTTCTTATCCAGAGGCAAATCATACTCTACAACCAGCGTACTGTCCTCTGTAAAGATCCACTTGGAGTCTTCTTTATCACTGTCCGGGGTATTGAAATAAATCGTCAGTACTTCGTTCTTTCCGCCGGAGCTGACGGTAAAGTACGTATGATCTTCCGCATTCGTTCTGTCATCCGTATAGACAACCGGATTTTTCGCATCGCTGTCCTTGTATGCCGTTATCGTCAGATTCACCGGATCGTTAGAGAACGTAACCGGACCGATAGCGGATATGGCATCCTGAAGATAGAACCCGGGAACATTGGCATAACCACCCGGAATGTTTGCGGTAATTGTATAATGAAGAACGTTATCGTCGTCGTTTCTGGTAATCGTTTTATTGACTTTCGGATTACCGACACCTTCCACACCCTTTGTGACGGATGTCTTGTCGCTGACAGAACCACCGACGGTTTTTACCGTAACGTTATTGGTAAAAGTTGCCATTCCGACTTTGTCTTTGTCTTTTGCGGAATAGGAAGAGGTCAGCTGGAAGGTTGCCAGATACGCACTTCCTGTCGGAACATTCAGGGTATCCTTTCCGTTCCAGGAAATCGTTTCGGATGTTTTATTACCGAGGTCATCCGCATACGTTACCTCTACACTTTGTGATGAGAATTTCTGCGTATACAATCCGGCATCGCTTAGCGTTTCCGTAATGGCTGCCTTGTTTCCGAATATGGAAGAAAGCGGACGTAACCCGTCCCCTAACTGAATCTGCCAGGTGATGGTTTTTTTATCGTTATCAATGGATACGGCGGTTTTTTTCAGATTCGTATAATTGATGTTTTTGGTATCTTTCGCCGTTTTGCTGATTGGATTGCCATTGGTTTTTCCGTTTACCGTAACCGTATTTTCAATTGTGGCACGGTCAGCTGTCTTCGTGGTATCGATGACATCGTCATCTACCTTTACATAATACTTCCAGATAAATCCGTCATCTGCCGCAAGCTTCGTCGGCCGGGATCCCAATTCCTTACCGTCAAGAGTAAAGTATTTGCTGCTGCCGGATACTTTCGCATTACCCGTCGTAATCACATCATTCAGATCAATATCCGTTATGGTACCGTTGACGGCCATAACCTTTACGCTGTATTCAATGATGCCTGTCGTGCCGTTGTAATCCCCCGAAGTCTTTTCCACTTTCAGTTCCCCGTCACTGGTAATCGTCATCGTGAAAACTTTTCCGTTACCGAAATCAATGGTATTGGAACCCGGTGCAGACCCTGCGGAAACCTTGCATTCAAACTGCAGCGATAATGTCGTGTTATTGTATTCTTCAAAGTACTTCTTAACAGTCCGAT
>JABUSI010000163.1 GCA_021442745.1 Erysipelotrichaceae bacterium
GCTTTTAAGATGATTTCCGGGGAAATACCGGCAACATCGCCGATGGTGATACCGATCCTCATGGTTTTCTCCATTCCGTGTGCTTATCGGCGTGAAGGTATTTCTTTTTGATTTTCGCAATGTATGGGGAGAATCTGCCGTCATCTCCGTGCAACATGGTACAGCGGGCTTCCAGAACGGAACCTAACAGTAAATAGGCTTCCTGCGGAGTGAATCCGTAATCTTCGCTCATCCAGTGCATCAGTTCCCGGACGGCACCGCAGAAAGAGTCTTTCATCTTGTCTTCGTTGGCAATGGTCATGAGGTATTCTTCATCTTCGGCGCGCAACCATTCCTTCGCTTTGTATCCTTTCAGAACGGATACTTTCAGTGTTACGGTTGCCCGGCATTCAATGGCACCGCCAAACGGGATTTCCCCGTCTCCCATAATGGCATGACAGTCCCCGACATGTAACAGAGCGTTGTCAACGGAAACCGGTAAGTATAAAGTTGTTCCCTTGCGGATTTCCTGTACGTCCATGTTTCCGCCGTTATGCCAGGCATAGTAATTGGTTTCTTTTTCGCCTTGCGGGGCGGTTCCTATGGTACCGATCATCGGTTCCAACGGTAATTTCAGGGAATCGGACCAGCGGACACCGTCTTGGGAGATGGATACGGTTTTTGTGACCACATCCCAGTCTTTGGCATCGGGCCAGATGATTCCCGGCAGTTTTGTCCGCCATCCCGCAAAGCCGGTATAGCCGACGGGACCGGGAACGATATTCAGGATGTCGATTTGTAACGTGTCGCCCGGTTGTGCGTTTTCTACTCCGATGACGACGGTCCGGTTCGGACCTTTGCTTTTACCCGGGGCCCAGCGGTCTTCGGTTGTCTGCAACCAGTCACCGCCGTTTAATTCCGTGGAAATTTCCACGTAATCACCGCTGTGAACCGTAGCGGAAGGAACGTTGTCTTTGTCCATGAACGTATAGGTCTGTTCATGTCCGACTTTGATTATGTGCGTTTCCATCCACTTTTTGGCGTACGAACAGGTGCATTGGATATCGTAGCCTTGTTTCAGAATCTGAAGATATGCCATCTCCACCAGTTCTGACGCAATGCCTTGTCCCCGTAAGGATTCGTCCACAAACGTATGGTTGATGGTTGCGGTATTGTCACTGACAGGAAAAGTAATCTCGGCTAATACTTTTCCGGATTCATTTTGTGCAAAAATCCGGTTTTGTTCCGTTATATAGTTCATAGTACCTCCGCTAATATCCGGCATGGCAAGCCGCTTTGGTTAAGAAAATTCATCGGGAATGTGTACGCTGTAAAGGTTTCTGAGAGCGAAAGAACACTTTGCAGGTTATACAGGTTTTCAATCACAAAGACGCCGTGGTCGGCGCAGAACTGATCCGCAGGGGTATGTTCTTTCCCTCTGCGGATACCGGGTGCATCAATACCGATCATGGATATGTTTTTAAAAACCAGCTCTTCGATTAAGGAAGGGGAGAGCTGAGGGTGTTGTCTGAAGTATTCCGGGGTGCCGTATGCGTTTTGTCTGATATGCCCGGTATAAAAGGCGACAAACATATCTTCCTGAACTTTCGTTATATCAATGTCTTCGGATGCAATCTCTCTGTCTGTTATCCGGGAAACGTCGAATACGATTCCCTTACGGAAAGCGTATTCGAGTGGAAAGACTTTATTCATGACGTCAAAATGGGTACCTAAGTGTCCCGTAAGGGCTTTTTTTTCGTTCCCCTGGGCATCGGTAACCATCTTGGGGGTAATGGGAAGGGTAATATCGATGATCATAAGAATTTCTCCTTTTTCACTATTATACAATGGAACGAAAAAAAAGCAGCCTGCGTGATGCAGACTGCTGTGTAAGATTACTTTTCGGATAACTGTGCGCGGCGTTTCTTTTCTTTGTTTGTCTTGTTGATAGAGTAGATAACTACGCCGATTAATGTAGCGATGTATGGCCACATCTTCATGATGTTATCGGAAATACCGGTTGTTCTTGCATAGTTAGACAATGCGTAGAAGAAACCGAATAAGATGGACGTCAATGCGGTTGGAATCGGGTTGGCTTCACCCATGGAACAAGCTGCCAGACCGATGAATCCGCGACCTGCGGTAATACCGTTAGAGAAGTAAGACAGGTAAGCCGCAGACATGAACGTTCCGCCCAAACCGCCAAGGATACCGGAAAGTACCAGAGCGATGGTTTTGACTTTGGAAGAAGAAATACCTACGGATTCTGCCGCATTGGAGTTTTCTCCAACGGCACGGATCCGCAATCCCAGCTTGGTCTTGTACAATAAGAAGGCCATAACGAAGATCATGATATAGGAAATCCAGGTTAAGACGTTCTGGTTGTTTAAGATGGCATTCAATGTCGGGAATTTTTCCAAAAACGGAAGTTTGATCAAAGGTAAGATACCGGATTGAATGGAGTTGGTGGACGTTCTGTCATGGTTTGGAGTAACCAATGGCAGGAAGAATGCCGTAGCACCGCCGCCCAGTAAGTTCATGGCGATACCTACCAGAATGATATCTACCTTCATCTTTAAGTTAAAGAAGGCAACGAGGTAACCTAACAAGGCACCGACAATAACACCGACCAGCAAACCTAACCAAGGGTTTGGTCCGCCGATGTAGCCGGCAGCTAACGTTCCGCAGAAGGAAGAAATCAACATGATACCTTCCATACCCATATTAGTCATATCGGCTTTCTGGGCAACGGAACAACCCAATGCCGCAAACAGCAGAGGTGGGGTAACCGCTAATACGGAACCGTAGAATGCAGGGTTTTTAAATACTTCTAATAACGCAAGTAATATCTTCATACATTAACCCTCCAGTTTTGCTGCAGCAGCTGCTCTTTCAGCACGTTCTTTTTCTGCTTCCGCAATAATCATCTTTCTGTATGTCTTGGACAGGAACTTTTCAGCCAGTAAGAACAGGATGATAACTGCTTCTACAATCTTGGTCATATCAACCTGGATACCGCACTTGATGGACATTACGTACGCGCCGGCACGTAAGTACGCGATAAACAAGGCAGCAAGCGGAACGTTACGCGGATTATTCTTAGCGAATACGGCCATCGTAACACCGTCCCAACCGAATCCGGTCAATTCAACCCAACGATAGTTGGTATACAAACTCATGATTTCGCAAGCACCGCCTAAACCGGCAATGAAACCACCGATTAACTGTGCAATGATTGCCAGGGAACCTACGGACAAACCGACATATTTTGCGAAGTTCTTGTTTTCACCGACCTGACGCAGTTTGAAACCGGTCTTGGAACGGTATAAGAAGAACCAGGCAATGACAACCACGATTAACGCAATGATCAGGGAATAGAAAATGGTTAGTTTTCCGTTATCCAGATTGAACTTGGTAACCATGATTTCCTTGTTGGCTGATGCCCAGGAATAAGTGGATTTACTGGTTTTCGGATCTTTGAAGACAGAGAACAGTAAGAATGTGGACAACCACAGACAGATGTAGTTCATCATCAGAGACGTAACCATTACGGATGCGTTGAACAAACGTTCCAGAATAGCCGGAATGAATGTGATGAGTGCACCGACAACACCGCCGACCAGGCATCCCAGAGGAATACCTAATGCCGGGTTGCCCGGAGCAACGTAAATGTTAACCAAGGCACCACCGAAGAAACCGCCCAATAGGAAGGCACCTTCCAGACCTAAGTTAAACTGGTTTGCGGAGAACATGATACATACGGCAGTACCGGTAAAGATGATTGGTACGGCTTTCTGAATCCAGAAGGAGAAGTAACTCCAGTCTTGCAACGGAGCGGTAAAGAAATATTTCAATGCCACACCCGGAAGTTCCGCAGTCATGAAAATCAATACGGTTGCTAATGCCAGACCGATGGCAATGGCAACTGCCATACGTAACAGGGAGTGCTTGTTCTGAACACTCATATTAGCAAAAAGTCCTTTTTTGTTCGTCTTATTCATGCAAAGCACCTCTGATTTCTTCGTCGCTCATCTTCTTGACACCTAACATGTAGAAACCTAATTCGTCTTCCGTCAGGTTTGTGATATCCGGGAAGTAAGCGGAAATTTCACCACCGTGCATTACCATCAGGGAATCGGATAAGTTCATCAGTTCCCCTAAGTCAGCACTGATTAGGAATACGGCTTTTCCTTCGTCACGCATCTGTACCAGACGTTCGCGAATGAATTCCGCAGCGCCAACGTCGATACCACGGGTTGGCTGGTCAACAACAACCAGGCGGTTGTAGGAAGTAAATTCTCTGGCAACTACGACCTTCTGAATGTTACCGCCGGACAAACCGAAAATCGGTTGTTCGCCATTCTTACACAATACACGGTATTCCTTGATGAAGGAATCGGTATCTTCCTGAATGGTCTTCTTGTTCATGAAAATCTTGCCGGCATATCGCGGATTATCCATCTTGTCGGCAACCATGTTTTCCTTAATGGACATCTTACGGGCAATACCTAATGTCATACGGTCTTCCGGTACGTGTACCAGACCCAGTTTACGCAATCCCTTGATGTTCTTCGTCTTGACTTCTTCACCTAACATGGTGATGGAGCCGCCGGCATACACACCTAAACCGGTCATGGCGTCAATCATTTCTCTCTGACCGTTACCTTCAACGCCGGCCAAACCGACGATTTCACCGGCACGTAAGGAGAAGGATACGTTCTTGACGACTTTCTTACCGACATAGTTGTTTACTACCAGATCCTTGACAACCATAACGTTTTCCTTCGGTTGTGCAGGAGTCTTGGCAACCTGTAATTCGATGTCGACACCGATCATTGCACGGGAAATGTCTGCTTCCGTTACACCTTCGGTTGAGAAGTTCGCAACGGTATGACCTTTCCGGATTACGGTTACCTGGTCACAAAGTTCTTTTACTTCGTGTAATTTGTGGGAAATGAATATGATGGTTTTCCCGGATTCTCTTAATAATTTAAGTTGTACGAATAATTCAGCTGTTTCCTGAGGAGTCAAAACCGCAGTCGGTTCATCCAAGATAAGAATGTCACAACCTTTAACCAACGCTTTTACGATTTCTACTTTTTGCTTTAAACCTACCGTAATATCCTCTACTCTCGCCCGAGGATCGATGTCAAAGCCGTACTTCTTGCAGACTTCTTCCGTCATGGCAACGGCTTTATCCATGTCAAACTTCATTCCCTTTGTCGGTTCGATACCCAGAATTACGTTTTCTGCAACCGTTAAGGAAGGTACCAGCATAAAGTGCTGGTGAACCATACCGATTCCGGCTTCGATGGCCTTGGTAGGGGATGTCAGTTTGACTTCCTGTCCTTTGATAATGATCTTACCTTCGTCAGGTTGTTCAATACCAAACAACATCTTCATCAGAGTCGTTTTACCGGCACCGTTTTCACCGCAGATAGCGTGAATTTCCCCTTTTTTCGCAGAGAAATTTACCTTATCGTTGGCGATACATCCGTTATCGTACACTCTGGTGATATCTTGCATCACAAGATAATTTTCCATAAGATTCCCTTTCTATTGTTTACTTAAACAAACAAACCTCTGATACAAAGCAATATCAGAGGTCTGTGCTTACCAAAATTATGGTTGAATTATGATTTTACTTTGTGCTGTCGTTTTGCTTAACGTAGTTTGTGAACCAGCCGTCTTCATGGTTGAATGCTGTTTCAACAACGATTGTACCGTTCTTGATATCTTCGATAATCTGGTTAACAGTAGCCAATTGTTCTTCTGTGAATACTGTAGTTGTTGTATCGGTGATAGCAGCGCGTACATAATCGCCGGCGATACCTAATGCATCGTTTGTGCCATAAGGTAATGTGCCTTCCAAATGTCTCTTGCAAGCTTCAAATACACCAACGTCCAAAGACTTGATCATAGATGTGATGCATCTAGCAGCCTTAGCGTTACCTTCATCGGTACCTAAAGATGCGAAGTAAGCACCCTGGTCACCATCGACACCGATAACCCAGTTGCCTTCAGCTTCTGTGATAACCTGGTCGAATCCGCCTAAACCAGCTTGTCCGCCGCATGCGAATACAACGTCATAACCTGCAGCATACAAACCTTGAGCTGTATCCTTACCTGCAGTAGCATCAGAGAAGGAGTTCATCCAAGACAAGTTAACGTCTGCATTCGGGTTAACATATTTAGCACCTTGAGCGAAACCTACATAGAAGTCGTCCAATACGGTGTTATCCATACCACCCATGAATGCAACCTTACCGGTCTGAGACAACATTGCAGCCATAGCTCCTACAACGAAAGAACCTTCGTTTTGAGAGAACATCATAGCGTACAGGTTTTCAGACGGGCAGTATTGCCAACCTTCAGCATCGTCAAAGTTCCATACTTCATCGTAGAACCAAACTTTTTGATCCGGATACTGTTCTGTCAGAGGAATTGTGTATTCCTTCATGTCATACGTACCAACGATGATTGCATCCCAACCGGTCTTGAATACTTCTTCCAGACCTGTTCCCCAGGTAGAAGTGTCGTAAGTCAATTCGATGGTTTCGCCATAAGCCTGATCGCCTAATTCGGCATTGATTCTTTCGATACCGGCATTTCCGGAATCGAAGAAGCTCTTGTCACCCAATGTTCCGTTTACAACGAAAGCAACGGTGAACTTGCCAGCTTCCTTAGCTTGTTCAAATGCGCTCTTTGCAGGTTCGTTATTGCCGCCGTTACCGCCGCAAGCTGCCAAAGAAAGGCACATTAAACAAGCTAACAATACAGTTAAAAACTTTTTCATATTTTTCCTCCTGTGTTATAGCTTCGTACTATACATACTAATTATAGTAAACGATGAAAGTCGTTTCAACAAAAATATGCTTGTGAATATATTACTTTGCCAATTTTCTTGCGATATCTGCCGTATCTTTTGCCAATTGGCGGATGGACATCTTCTTTAAGCCGCGCACGTAGGTGTCCAGGTTGTCACCGATCGGTTTTTTCCAGTAGTCGTCAATGGCATCGGCACCGATGATGGTACCTAATACGGTTGCCATCTGGGCAGCGTTGCAGTCAACGTCCTGTCCGCATCCGCCGCACACTGCCAGCATGTTGGTAAAATCGTTGGTACCGAACCACAGGGTAATCACCTGAGCGGCTGCGTTCGGGTAGGCATGAATCCAGTTGTAGCGTTCGTATTTCTTTTCGCAAGGTAACCATGCGGAATAATAATCGTCATGCATCTTGCATTGTTGTAACGCAAAACGGACTACCTGACCGTATTCGCTGTCTTTAGGCATCAGTTCCACGGCTTTTTCACAGATGACGCGTAAATCCGTTTCGTAGAAGGCCATGGATGCGCAGATGGCATTGAATACTTCGCCTAAAATACCGTTACGGGCATGAGAAATGGAAGCGTCCTGCCATGCGGCTTCGGCTGCTTTCTTTACGTTACCCGGATAAATCTGTCCGCAGATGACACCTCTCATCTGGGCGCCGATCCATTCGTTGAACGGGTTGTGGAACCGTCCGGATTCCGGCGGCATAATGCCTCTTGCCAGATTCTTTAACGCAAAGTCTTCGGCAGACCATCCGGAAGGAATGCGGGCCAGCCATTCTTCCGCAATATGAACGGCGGTTGTTTCTTTTCCATACAGTTTGTATGCCTCAACCAATGCCC
>JABUSI010000077.1 GCA_021442745.1 Erysipelotrichaceae bacterium
TCGACAATCAGTTTTCCGTCATATACCAGCGGCAACGTCGAAGTGATGTATCCGTTGACTTTATACTTGTGCGGGCAGGCAAATACTTCTTCGGTCGGTACATTGATGATGTTGTATCCTTCCACGGTTTTCAGATCTTCACATGCCCCTCCCCATACCTGCGGCTGAATGGTACTCATATACAAATCCGTAACCGGACTGAAGTAATGGTATTGTCTGTAGTTTTTAGTGTTCAGGATTTCGATTCTCTTACGGGTATTCGCAATGAATTCATCCCATGCCTTCATCGGGTCCGGTGTATTGACGCGGACACAGGTAAAGACGGTTTCCCATAAGGTTTCCAGTGCTTCCTCTTCCGGCATTTCCGGATAAACAGCCTTTGCCCAGGACGGTGACGGTACACAGATGATGCAGCCGAACACTTCATCAGCCAGTTGTTCGTAACGAATCCGTGCCTGACGATGCACAAATGCCTTCTTCTGAATCATATCCGCATCCACATCGTCAAAGACGTTCAGATCCGGAGATTCCACCCGAATCCGTACGGCATTCTTTTTCGCAAAGTATTCCACCTCTGCCAGATGCGGTCCGGCCAACGGTTTAACCTGTCCGTTCTGCATATGCACACGGTCCAGTTTATTGGAAATCCACTGGACACCGACCTCAGACGCACCGGCTTTGTAGGCTTCTTCCGCCATGATACAGATAAAATCTTCCACTTCGACCTGTGCTTCCAGATACAATGTCTGTCCCGGTTGAAAATTACATGCTTTCTTAATGACAACTTCCGCATACTGATGCGCTTTTTTCAAATCCATATTTACTCCTCCTGCAGAAATTTCTGTATTTCTAACGTATAACCGTTCGGGTCTTCAAACAAAGACTGTTCAATGCGGAATTTCTCATTCACACTGCATGGTTTCTTGCACCGGTAACCGTGTTGCAAGAGCTTCCGTTCCGTTTCCTTTACGTCATCGGTCACAAAAGTAATGAACATGTTTTCCGGATGTTCCAAAGGTTTCATATGCGTACAGAACCCGATGCCATGTCCTGCTTCCACTTCGAATATCAGACAGAGTCCCTGGTCCTTATACAGACGAAACCCCAGAACCCCTTCGTACAGTTCTCTTGTTTTCTGCAGGTCCTCACACGGGTAAAACGGAATAATCTTCATAGGAATTCCCCCTTTAATGCTCTATTGTATCACTGTTTTTCCGGATGATATCAAGAAAACGTTCGACAATCGGCGAAAGGGTATGGTACTTTTTCCAGACAAGATACAATTCGCTTTCCTGTACCGGTTGCAACGGAATCCATACAACCCCCGGAATCTCTTTTGCCAGGCCTTCCAGACAAACGACAGCACCAAGGTTTTCTTCGGCCAGATACACGGCATTGGATAACAGATTGTACGTTCCCCGGACGTTATCCGTCCCTGCCCCGTCCGGATACGCTTCCCATACCTGTTTGGACAGATAGATCGGTAAGGTACGCAACTGCTGAACCGTAATTTCCGGTTGTTTGGCCAGCGGATGCGAATGATGCAGAAGAACACCCCAACGGTCTTTGTGCGGCAAAACCAAAGATTCGTATCTGTTGCGGTTTTTCATCCCGATGATGATTCCCAGATCATCAAGACCGGCTTCCAGCCGCTCCCGGATCTGACTGCCGTCTCCGCTGTAAAAATGAAACCGTACGTTCGGATATTCTTTCTGATACAACGAAATCCAGCGTACCAGATGCTTCATTCCCACCGTTTCCGCCGCACCGATGTGAATTTCTCCGCGGATTTCTTCCGTTTCCGCAATTTCATATTCCGTTTTATCCGATAACGAAATGATTTCTTCCGCTCTTCTTCGTAACAACATTCCCTTTTCCGTTAAAGACAACTTGCTGGAACGGTTTCCCCGTTCAAACAAAACCGTTCCCAGTTCTTCTTCCAATGCCGCCATCTGACGGGATAAGGTCGGCTGGGTAATGTGCAAGGCCCTGGCTGCTTCCGAAATGCTTTCCAGGCGGGAAACCATTAAAAAATAACGTAATGTTCGTAATTCCATACTATCACCAATCTTATTATATGCGTTTAAGGCATATATTAATAGAAAAATAAGCATTTGTATGCATATAAAGTTCGTATTACACTATTTTACGTGGAGGACTCTGTGTATGGAATGTAGTAAATGTAAATTAGCCGAAACCTGCGTTCTCGACAGTCTGAAGGATGCCGGCTGTGATGAAGAGTTCATCGAGAAATTCAAACAGTTGCAGAAAGAAGACCGGGTGGAAGAATTACGGCAGATGTTAAACTGTCACAAAGCAGAACTGGTATATAAAATGCACGAACTGCAGAAACCAATCGATATCTGTGATTACCTGTTGTATTCTTTAAAGAAATGTAACGGAGAGCGGAACCTATGAACGAACGTGTATGGGAAATATTACTGGATTCCTTCGGCAAGATTCTGCTGAAAGGTCTGGAAGTAACCCTGCCGTTAACCATCGCTTCGTTTGCGATTGCGATAGTCATCGGCGTAGTGGTTGCTCTGATTCAGGTTGCAAACATCAAAGGACTGAAACAAATCTGTCGTTTTTATGTCTGGATTATCCGCGGAACACCGATTCTGGTACAATTGTACGTCATTTTCTTCGGATTACCGAGCATCGGGATTGTGATTGACCCGTTTCCGAGTGCCCTACTGGTATTCGGGATCAATACCGGCGCTTATGCTTCCGAAACCATCCGGGCAGCCATTGAATCCATCGACAAGGGACAGATTGAAGCCGGTTATTGCGTCGGTATGACGTATACCCAGATTATGGCCCGGATTGTGTTACCGCAGGCTTTACGGGTTGCCTTCCCGTCACTGTTCAACATTCTGATCAGTCTGGTCAAGGATACCTCATTAGCCAGCAGCATTACGTTAGTCGAAATGATCCGTCAGACCCAATACGTCATTGCCAGAACGTACGAAGCATTCTGGCTGTATCTGGAAGTCGGTCTGATTTATCTGATTTTCTGTACCGTACTGACAAAGATTCAGTCTTACGGCGAAAAGAAACTAAGCAGTTACGGAGGACAGTAACATGAGTATGTTGTCAATTCACAATATCAAGAAATCCTTCGGTACCACAGAGGTGCTCAAAGACGTCAGCATAAACGTCAGCAAAGGCGACGTCATTGCTATTTTAGGTCCGAGCGGTTCGGGAAAAACCACGTTACTGCGCTGTCTGAACTTTCTGGAAACCGCCGATGGCGGAGAAATGGTATTTGACGGTGAACGGTTTCCGTTCCAAAACGTCTCCAAAAAAGACATTCACCGTATTCGCAACAAAACCGCCTTCGTATTCCAGAACTACAACTTATTCCAGAATAAAACCGCCCTGCAGAACGTCACCGAAGGACTGATTGTTGCCCGCAGGATGCCGAAGGAACAAGCGGAAGAAATCGGAAAAGCCATGCTGGACAAAGTCGGCTTATCCGACCGCTACCATCACTATCCTTCCCAGTTATCCGGTGGTCAGCAGCAACGCGTCGGCATTGCCCGTGCGTTAGCCACCAACCCGGAAATCATCTATTTCGACGAACCGACCAGTGCCCTGGACCCTGAATTAATCGGAGAAGTACTGGACGTTATGCGACAGTTAGCTAATGAAGGCATGACCATGCTGGTCGTTACCCATGAACTGGGATTTGCGAAAAACGTCTCCAATCACGTCATCTTTATGGACAGCGGCGTGATTGTCGAAGAGAATTCCTCCAGGGAATTCTTTGAACACCCTCAAGAAGAACGAACGAAGGCTTTTATAAGCCACATTGACAGAAAATCATAAGTAAGGAGGAAAACATGAAAGCACTTAAGATTTTACTCATTTCCCTGCTAGCTATGACGGTACTGACCGGTTGTTCCCAAAAAGAAGAAAATAACGAACCGGCAGACCAATTAGCGGAAATCCAGGCAAAGGGCGTACTGGTTGTTGCCCTGGAAGGTGCCTATGCACCATGGAATTACCATGATGAAAACGACAACTTAATCGGTTATGACGTTGAAGTTGCAACCATGATTGCGGAAAAACTCGGCGTAACCGTCCAATTCGAAGAATGCTTATGGGACAGCATTTTCCCGGGTATCGATTCCAAGCGGTATGACACGGCAATTGCTTCCGTATCCGTTACCGAAGAGCGGTCCGAAAAGTACAACTTCTCCAACGCCTACGCTTACAACAAGACCGTAGTCATCGTACAACAATCCAATACCGACATTACCGGGATGGAAGATTTGGCCGGTAAAAAGACCGCCAATACCCTGGCAAGTACGTATGCCCAGCTGGCAGAAGCGTATGGTGCTTCCCCGGACGGAGTTGACGATCTGGAACAGACCATTGAAGTATTGAAAGCCGGACGTGTTGACGCTACGTTAAATGCCGAAGTCACGTATTTCGATTATCTGAAAGCACACGGTGACGCACCGATTAAGATCGGATGCTATGCACCGGAAGTCGAACTGGTAGCCATTCCGGTTCGCAAAGAAGGTTCCGAAAACTTACTGGCAGCCATCAACAAGGCTCTGGAAGAACTGGCTGCCGAAGGCAAGTTAACAGAAGTTTCCCTGAAATATTTCGGTGTCGATATTTCCCATAACTAAGAAAAATAACCTGTCTTTGACAGGTTATTTTACGTTTCCGCTGTTGGTTCCTTTGTGTTCTTTCTCTAACGGCAGCCATTGTAACACTTCATGAATATGACGGTCCCAGTAATCCCACTCATGACCGCCTTTGTCGCTGGTCCAGGTAACGTCATATCCCAGGTTCTGTAAATATCTGTGATATTCCACGTTGGCATCCAGCAGGAAATCTTCCGTACCGCACGTCAGAAATACGTGCGGTCTTTTTTCCTTGGGACATACCTTTGCCAGATGGAAGTAATCCTTGTCGCTTCCCCTGAGCTTTGTCAGATCTCCGAACACCGATTCGTAGTAACTTCTTCTGCGCGTAATCATGGTTACTTCCTCCGTAGAGTGTTCCACGGTATCCAGAATGAAGCCGCTGCTCAATCCGGCAATATACCCGAATGTGTCAAAATATTTCAGTCCGTTTACGATTGCCCCGTATCCGCCCATAGATAAACCGGCCAGAAAGGTATCTTCTTTCTTATGGCTTAACGGAAATGCCCTTCTGGTAACTTCCACCAGTTCCTTCCCGATAAAGGCAGAGAAGTTATCGTTACTTCGCGGATTGTCCACATAAAACTTGTTTTCGCCGCTTGGCATAATGACCGCGAGATCGTGTTCTTCCGCCCATCTCTGGATTCTCGTACCGCTGACCCAATCGGTATAGTTGCCGAAAATCCCATGTAAAAGATACAACGTTTTGAAAGGTTTCTCTGACGGTTTCGTCCGTATTTTATCCACCGGTACAATACAATTGATTGTCACGGTTCTCATTAAAGATTCGGACACAAAGTCCATACGTATCAGTGCCATATCGTTACCCCTTGATTACCGTCGCATTGGTCAATCCTTCACCGCTGTAGTCGGTGATGACACTGTCAAACTCATCCAGGCATGCACACATATAAAACCCCTTGCGGTTTACTTTGGTTTTGTCTACCAGCAGATAGTTCTTATTGGAAAGTTTCATTGCCTCCGTTTTCACCGATGCCGTTTCAATTTCCGTCGTATACATCCGGTTACTTATCACATCAACGGATGCACACCCCAGAAATGCCCGGTCAAAACTGAATCTTCGCAATTCATCAATTGTCATCGGGCCGGTTGTCATTTCATACACACTCGAATATTCTCCACCCAGCATTATGAGCGTTGCCTTACAGTTTTTCATCACCCGCAAAGCCAGTTGATTGTGCGTTACGATGGTCACCCTTCGCTGTGACAGCAGTTCCAGTAACGGCAGCAACGTCGTACCGCCATCGACAAAAATACATTCCCCGTCATTCACCATACTGTTCGCTTTTGCGCACAATGCCCGTTTGACTTCTTCCTGACGGTGTACTTTTTCATCCATCGGCGGTTCGTCAATACTGGAGAGGATTTCCGCAACCTGCAGCCGTAAAGCACCACCGCTGACACGTTTCAGTTTTCCCTGCTGTTCCAGCAGTTCCAGATCCCTCCGGATCGTCGTTTCCGAACTGTCAAACCGTTTGGCCAGTTCCTTTACTTTCACCACTCCGTCTTTTTCCAGATACTCCATTATGGCTAACAAACGTTCCGAAGAAATCATAGGCTTTACCTCCATTGCTTCTATTATACGAATAAATAAGAATTTTTACACAATAATACGCAATCCGGTGTTTTCGGATACCAAAATCCGTCTTTTTCATTATAATGTAGTAGGAGATGATTTGAATGAAACCATTGATTGCCATTACCGTCCGCGCGTTCAATCAGGGAGCTTCCGACCGGTACTTTACCAACGAATACTATATTACCAAATTACAGAATGCCGGATGCACCTGCATGATGATACCGCCTGACGCCGAAAAAGACGCCGTACACCGTATTTTATCCCTGTGTGACGGATTACTGGTACCGGGAGGAAAAGACGTCGATCCTGCCTGTTATCACGCCACAAGCGGTCCGTTTACCGAACCGGTGGAGAAAAATATCGAAGATCTGGATATCTGCGCCATCGAATATGCCAGAGATCACAACATGCCGGTACTGGGTATCTGCCGCGGAATTCAGATCATCAACGTCGTATACGGCGGAACGCTGATTCAGGATATTCCGTCCGAAACACATACCGCAGTCATCCACAATCAGTCGCTTCCGAAACACGAGCCGGTACATACCGTACAGATTTTTGACTTTGACTTTCAGTGCCTGTTCGGAAACGTTCTGCAGGTAAACAGTTTCCATCATCAGGCCATCAAAGACCTTGCTGACGGATTTACCGTTGTTGCCAAATCCGAAGACGGCATAATCGAAGCCATCCGGAACAATACGATTCTGGCAACCCAATGGCACCCGGAACTGATGAAAACCAGAGAAAGCGATCAGATTTTCGAATACTGGGTAAAAAACTACGTAACACGTTAAAAGGGACTTTCGTCCCTTTTTATTTCCTGTGGTGCAGACGATGAGACTCGAACTCACACGGTCAGATGACCACTACCCCCTCAAAGTAGCGTGTCTACCAATTCCACCACGTCTGCAAAATGCTCATTTATTATACAAAATGAGCAATGAAAAATCAATTGTGATTATACAAGAGAATCCCCGTTTGTGGCAATGACTTCCTTGTACCAGTCAAAACTCTTTTTCTTATACCTTGTTAACGTACCTGTACCATCCGGTTGTAAATCCACGTAAATGAAACCGTATCTCTTTTTGATTTCCGCCGTCGAACAGGAAATCAGATCGATACAACCCCAGGAAGTATACCCGATTACGTCCACACCGTCCTTAATGGCTTCGTTGACCTGAATCAGATGCTGTTTCATATATTCAATCCGGTAATCATCGATTACCGTCATTCCGCCCTTACCGTCAGCCACCAGCGTATCGTTGGCACCCAGACCGTTTTCCGCAATCAGAAGCGGTTTCTGATATCTGGCATACAAACGGTTCAGTGTATACCGTAATCCCTTAGGA
>JABUSI010000019.1 GCA_021442745.1 Erysipelotrichaceae bacterium
GGATTCCGGTATATGTTACTGGAAACGGAAACGGAATGGAAGGCCGATGATTTTACGGCCATTGCGGTATATTCGGATCTGGAACGGACAGGATTTTTCGAAAGTTCCAATGTCTTGCTGAACCGGTTTGTGGAAAATACCGTATGGTCCTTCAAAAACAATCATCTGGATATACCGACGGATTGTCCGACGCGGGAACGACACGGATGGACGGGGGATATCCAGGTATTCCAGAAAACGGCACAGTATCTGTTTGATTATGTACCGTTTGCGAAAAAGTATCTGCATGACGTATATGACTGGCAGAAAGAGGACGGAAGACTTCCGCAGATTGCGCCGTATGGCGGTGTGGATTTCTTTATGGCACCGATGAACGGGTCGGTAGGATGGTCAGATGTCGGTATTCTGATGCCGTATCGTTTATGGAAACAATATGGTGACCGGGATATTCTTGTTCAGCATTACAAACCGATGAAGAAATATGCCGGTTTTATGATGAACAGAATCGGAAAACGATATCTGACGGCACAGAATACCGGGTTGCCGAAAGATGATGCGAAAAATATCGTCAATGCCGGACAATCGTTTGGGGAATGGGCAGAACCGGCAGACGTTCATCAGACGGACTGGCTCAGGGATATGTCGGTTCCGCACCCGGAAGAATCTACGGCATATACGTGTTATGTGTTAGAGAAAATGGCGGAAATAGCGGAAGTTCTTGGTAAGAAAGACGATGCTGATTTGTTTGAAAAAGAAGCACAACGGGTCCGGAGGGGATATCAGGCATTGCGGCAGTTGCCGGAGTTTACGTTGGATACCAATCGGCAGGCATCATTGGTACGACCTCTGTATATGAATCGTCTGAATGAGACACAGAAAGAATATGCCAAAGAAAGATTGCTGGCGGCAATGGAACAGTACGGATGGCGATTGGGTACGGGATTCTTGTCGACACCGTTGATTCTTCCGGTACTGGAGAAGATTGATCTCAACGCTGCTTATAAACTGCTGGAAAACGAAGAAATGCCGGGATGGCTGTTTATGCCGAAAAGCGGAGCCGATACCATCTGGGAAAGCTGGGAAGGTACAGAAGCGCAGGGCGGCATTGCGTCACTGGATCACTATTCGAAAGGATCCTGTGTGGAATGGGTATTTGAGAGTATGTGCGGCATTCAGGTTGATTCGGAAAATCATTTTGTCATTGCACCGCATCCGGGCGGAACCTTTACCTATGGCAAGGCACGGTATCAGAGTGTGTACGGTATGGTGGAAAGCGGATGGGTCCGGGAAGAAGGAAAAACAAGATATACCGTGACCATTCCGGCAAATTGTACGGCAGAAATCCGTTTACCGCATGGAAAAACGGAAGTTGTCAAAGCCGGAACGGTTATATTGGAGGAGGACTGACTATGGATAAGGACACAATTCTTGATAAGATGACGCTGAAGGAAAAGATTGCATTATGTGAAGGACAGAATTTCTGGATGACGAAAGAAGCAGGAGAACTGCCGGCTGCTTTTCTGTGTGACGGTCCGCATGGTCTGCGGAAACAGGAAGTACGAGAAGGTGAAGAAACGGATATGCTTGGCATCAACAGATCCGTGGCATCTACATGCTTTCCGACAGCCGTTACATCAGGGGCAACGTGGGATACGGATTTGATTCAGAAAGTCGGAGAAGCTATCGGTGAAGAAGCAAGAGAACTCGGAGTGGATCTGGTTCTCGGTCCGGGTGCCAACATTAAAAGAAATCCGTTATGCGGCAGGAATTTTGAATATTTCAGTGAAGACCCGGTGGTAAGCGGTAAAATGGCAGCGGCCATGATACGCGGAATACAAAAAAACGGAACAGGTGCGTGCCTGAAACATTTTGCCTGCAACAATCAGGAAGAATCCCGTTTTTCTTCTGACAGTGTACTGGATGAAAGAACGTTGCGGGAAATCTATCTGACCGGGTTTGAAATGGCAGTCAGAGAAGGAAAACCGGTATCGGTTATGAGTTCCTACAACAAAATCAACGGTATCCATTCTTCCGACAGTAAGGAATTATTAACCGGTATTCTGCGGAATGAATGGGGATTTGATGGTCTTATCGTTACCGACTGGGGCGGTATGAACGACCGGATAGAAGGCTTTAAAGCAGGCTGTGATCTGAATATGCCGGGCGGCAGCAATTATATGGTTTCTGATTGCCTGAAGGCGGTACAAAACGGTACGCTATCGGAAGCAGAAATTAACGACTGCGCCCGAAGGGTTCTTTCCTTTATGGAGCATGCGGCGGATACGCGGAATAACAAGGGTGAATGCGATTGGAATGCCCATGATAATCTGGCAAGACAAGTGGCGGAAGAAGGTGCCGTTTTATTGAAAAACAACGGTATTCTGCCGTTACGGGAAGGACAGAAAATCGCATTGATCGGGTTGATGGCGGATAGTCCGCGCTATCAGGGAGCCGGTTCCAGCCACATCAATCCGATAAAAATGATATCGCCTCGTCAAGCCATGCCGGAAGCATTGTATGCGGCAGGGTGTGATAATCAGGGCAATACGACACAGGATCTTTTGAAAGAAGCGGAAGCCGTTGCAAGACAGGCAGAGGTCGCCGTTGTATTTGCGGGATTACCGGACCGGTATGAATCGGAAGGATTTGACCGTGAGAATATGCAAATGCCGGAAGGACATATCCGGATGATAGAAGCTGTTTCCGGTGTTAATCCGAACACGGTTGTTGTGTTGTGCTGCGGTGGTGTTGTAGAATGTTTTTGGGAAGAAAAAGTGAGTGCCATCCTGTATATGGGACTGGGCGGTCAGACAATGGGAGAAGCGTGTGCCAATCTGTTGTACGGTAAGGTCAATCCGTCCGGAAAACTGACGGAAAGCTGGCCGTATAACTATGAAGATTGTATCTGTTCCTCGTATTACGGAACGAAAGACGCCTTGTACAAAGAAGGAATTTACGTCGGGTACCGGTATTATGAAAAAGCCGGTATTGATGTTCGCTGGCCGTTCGGATACGGTCTGAGTTATACGACATTTGCGTATTCTGATCTTAAGACAGAAAACCGGAAAGTATCGGTAACGGTAAGAAATACCGGTAAGGTGGCCGGTGCGGAAACGGTAATGCTGTATATTCTGCCACCGGAAAACAGCGGCTATCGTCCGAACAGGGAACTGAAAGACTTTAAGAAAGTATATTTACAACCGGAACAATCCGTAACCGTAACGTTTGCGGTAACGGACCGGACATTTGCGGTATGGGATGACGGATGGAAGATACCGGAAGGTATCTATACGGTACAGATTGGTAATCAGAACTGTGAACTGCCGGTGGAAGGGCAGAAATGCAACCTGCATCGGAATGACTGGTATGATTGTGTGAAAGGTATACCGTCAAAAGAAGAATGGGAACGTCTTCTGGGAAGAACGTATCAGTCATCGGCATTGAAAAAAGGCAGTTTTACAATGGACAATACCGTCATGGAAATGAAAGAGTATTCCCTGATTATGAAGATTATGTACGTTGCCGTGAAAACGGTAATCGGCAAGGGTTTCCCAAAAAAACAACGGAATACGAACAATCCGGAGTATAAAATGCTGCTGTATGCCAGTGCCGGTTCGACGTTACGCTGTATGCAGATTTCGGGCGGAATAAAAGACGGTATTATGCAGGGATTGCTGGATATGGCAAACGGACACGTTCTTCGCGGACTTGGAAAAATGATGAGAGGATGACAGACATGAAATATGCACTTGCGGTTGATATCGGAGCATCTTCCGGACGACATATTGTCGGATGGATGGAAAACGGCGAACTTCATAACGAAGAAGTGTACCGTTTTTGGAATGGAATGAAAGAAGAAAACGGACATCTTGTCTGGGATACGGAAGAACTGCTGAAACAGGTAAAAGCCGGAATCGCAGAGGCAAAGAGCCGTTACGAAGGGATTGCAACGGTATCCATCGATACCTGGGGTGTGGATTATGTTCTGTTAAAAGGGGATCAGGAAGTGTATCCGGTATATGCCTATCGGGATGGCAGAACGGAAAGTGTGATTGATAAAGTTCATACGCAGATTTCCTTTTCGGAATTGTACCGGCGTACCGGCTGTCAGTTTCAGCCGTTTAACAGCATTTATCAGTTGTATGCGGATAAACTGGCAGGAAGACTGGAAGGTGTTACGGATTTTCTGATGATTCCGGAATATCTGATGTATAAACTGTGCGGTGTCAAAGCGAAGGAATTTACCAATGCGACGACTACGGGTATGATAGCGGCGAATACGAGGGAATTTGATGAAGAAATCGTGCATGTGCTGGGATTACCGAAGGAATTGTTTCCGGATCTGCGGCAACCGGGTGAAATCATCGGAGAATACGAAGGAATCAAAGTAATGTTGTGTGCCACCCATGATACCGGTTCGGCTGTGGAAGGCATTCCGATGGAGGGACAGCAATTGTATCTGTCTTCCGGTACCTGGAGTTTATTGGGTGTCAAGACGCCGAAGCCGCTGACGGACCGTCAGAGTGAACAGGCAAACTATTCCAATGAGGGTGGTGTCGGATATAACCGGTATCAGAAAAACATCATGGGTATGTGGCTGGTGAATGAATTACGGAGAGAATTGTGTCCGGATAAGAGTTTCGGTGATATTGTGAAAGAGGCCGAAGAAAGTACGTTTGATCAAACGGTTGATGCGGATGCTCCTGTCTTCTTATCACCGAAGAGTATGAAGGAAGCTTTCGATTCCGTCATCGGAAAGCCGATGCAGGAAGCGGATTATTTCCGTTGTGCGTATCTGTCTCTGGCACAGAGTTATGCCAAAGCGATCCAAAAACTGGAAAACAATACGAAAGTAAAGTATGAGAAACTGTATATTGTCGGCGGAGGGGCAAAGAATGCCTTCCTGAACCGTCTGACGGAAGAAGCTACGGGCAAGAAAGTCGTTGCGCTGCCGATTGAGGCAACCGCAATCGGAAACTTGAAAATACAACTGGAGGAAAAGCAATGA
This sequence comes from Erysipelotrichaceae bacterium, assembly GCA_021442745.1. Classification (GTDB taxonomy): domain Bacteria; phylum Bacillota_I; class Bacilli_A; order Erysipelotrichales; family Erysipelotrichaceae; genus RGIG4607. Next base: position 5,009 of record JABUSI010000019.1, read on the forward strand.
ACTATTCGGAAGCAAAAAAAAGATATGCGGCATTGGGAATTGATACCGATGCGGCGATGAACCGGCTGAAAGACGTTCCGGTATCCTTGCATTGCTGGCAGGGAGATGATGTACGGGGGTTTGATACCGATCCGAACAAACCGCTGACCGGCGGCATTCAGACAACGGGAAATTATCCGGGAAGAGCACGGACGCCGGAAGAACTGATGGCGGACCTTGAAAAAGTGCTGAGTCTGATTCCGGGAAAGGCAAAGATGAACCTGCACGCTTCCTATGCGATTTTTGAAGAAGGACAATGGGCAGACCGGGACAAACTGGAACCGAAACATTTTGCGAAGTGGGTGGAATTCTGTAAAAAGCACAATTGCGGCTGTGATTTCAACCCGACGTTCTTCTCTCATGAAAAGTGCGATCCGCTGACGCTGTCCAGTGCCAACGAAGAAACCAGAAAGTTCTGGGTGGAACACGGTAAGGCATGCGTCCGGATTTCCAATTACCTGGCAGAAGAGTTGGGACAGCCTTGCGTAATGAATATCTGGACGGGTGACGGTTTCAAGGATGTACCGGCTGACAGAATGGGACCGAGAATGCGCTACAAACAGTCTCTGGATGAAATTCTGTCGGAACCGTATGACTTCAGGAAAGTGAAACCGTGTGTGGAAAGTAAAGTATTCGGTATCGGTGTGGAAGCATATACGGTAGGTTCGGCGGAATTTACGTTAAGTTATGCGGCACAGAATGCTGATAAATGCTTACCGCTGATGGATAACGGACATTATCATCCGACGGAAGTCGTATACGATAAGATTCCGGCACTGCTGACATTCTTCCCGGAAATTGCGTTGCACGTAACCCGGGCAATCCGCTGGGATTCCGATCATGTGGTATTGTTTGATGACGATACGAAAGAAATGGCAAAAGAAATTGTCCGCTGCGGAGGCCTGGACGGACGGGTAAATCTGGCACTGGATTATTTTGATGCCTCCATCAACCGGATTGCGGCATGGACGGTCGGATTCCGGAACTTCCAGAAAGCCTTGTTGTATGCGCTGTTGACACCGGATTTTACGGATTTACAGAACAAAGGCGATTTCACGGCTTTGCTGGTATTACAGGAAGAATTGAAGACATTGCCGTTTGGCGAAGTATGGGATGAATACTGTCGTCTGTGCGGCGCACCGCTGGACGGTATGTGGCTGGATGACGTGCGGAAGTATGAAAAGGAAGTACTGGAGGCAAGAAGATGAAAGAATTGTTGAAAGCACCTTTTATGGTGGAAATGGTCCGGACCATTACCAACATGTACAATCACGGATGGGACGAACGGAACGGCGGTAATATCAGCGTATTACTGGATGAATGTGAAGTGGCTGAATATCTGGATGTTACCAGAGTCATCCGGAATATTCCTACGGGTTTTGAAGCCCCGGAACTGGACGGAAAGTATTTTCTGGTGACCGGAACGGGTAAGTATTTCAAAAACGTACAATACGAACCGGAAGTCAACCTTGGCGTTCTGCGACTGACGGATGCCGGTAAGAATGCCGAACTGCTGTGGGGATTTACGGACGGCGGTAAGTTTACTTCCGAATTCCCGGCACACATGATGAGCCATGTGGCAAGATTATCGGTGAATCCACACAATCGTATCGTGATGCATTGCCATCCGGCAAACCTGCTGGCAATGACCTATGTACACGATCTGGACGAAAAGGCATTTACCCGTACGTTATGGCAGATGTGTACCGAATGTATCGTGGTATTCCCGGAAGGTGTCAACGTATTGCCGTGGATGTTATGCGGAACCAATGAAATCGGGGAAGCTACGGCAGAGAAAATGAAAACCGCCCGGCTGGTTGTCTGGGCACAGCATGGTATTTACGGTGCCGGACAGGATCTGGACGAAACGTTCGGTCTGATTGAAACGGCAGAAAAGGCAGCGGAAATCTATATGAAAATCGCTCATCTTCCGTTGGTAAATACGATTACGGACAAACAGATGCATGAACTGGAACAACGGTTCGGCTTTACCGCAAGAGAAGGTTATCTGGACTAAAAAACAGCGTCGGCTTAATCTGCCGGCGCTTTGTTTATGTTCCGTGTTTTTTGATAGCGTTGAACGTTTCTTCGCTGATGACATGTTCAATCCGGCAGGCGTCTTTTTCCGCAACATCTTCCGGTACGCCCAAGCGAATCAACAGCTGGGTGATGGTTTCATGCCGCTCGTATACCGAAAGAGCGATTTCCTGTCCCAACGGTGTCAGATATATATATCCTTCCGGGGTGATGGTAATCAGTCCGTCTTCGAGCATATGCCGGTTTGCCAGGGTGATGCTGGGCTTTTTGTACCCCAGTTCGTTGGCAATATCCACCGCCCGGACAACGGGTTTCTTTTTACTTAACAACAAGATGGTTTCCAGATACATTTCCTGTGATTCGGTACGTTTCATATACCCTCCTTGAGTTAGGTAAACTAACTACAGTTAGTATAACACGGATTGCGGAAAGAACAAGAACGGTTTTACATGGTTTTTACGTAAATACGGGATGAACTTTACACAGATATT
>JABUSI010000412.1 GCA_021442745.1 Erysipelotrichaceae bacterium
CCTTCCCAGGATATGGTACTTGGTAACTACTATCTGACCATGGAAGAAACAGCAGAAGATTTCCTGGAACAGGTAGAAAACTATAAGAGACTGGATGATGAAGAGTCTGCAAAGCAGTATCAGATTTATGCAGAATCCGAAGGTCGTGTGTATAAGGACGTCAACGAAGTATTGATGGCGTACGAAACAAGACAGACACACCTGCATTCCAGAGTGGCTATTCCGGCAAATCAGGTAAACAAGACCTGTTTCACGGAAGAACAAAACAAGATGTATCTGATCACAACCGTAGGACGTATCATTTTCAACGGTATGTTCCCGATTGATTTCCCGTATATCAACGAAGTAGACAAAGCCGGTGCTTGTTTCGAAGCGACTCCGGAAAAGTACTTTGTGCCGATGGGAACGGATATCAAACAGGCAATCAAGGATTTACCGGTTGCCAAAGCATGTACAAAGGGTAATCTGGGAGACGTTATCGGCGCCATCTTTAAGAAATACTCTAACGATGACGGACAGACCTATAAGATCTTTGACGCCATCAAGAATAACGGATTCAAGTATTCCACCGTTTCCGGTATGACGGTTTCTCTGGATGATATCAAGGTATCTCCGAACAAGCAGAAATACATGGAAGAAGGTAAGGAACAGGCTGCTGTTCTGATGAAGTTGCGCAAGCGTGGTAAGCTGACAGACCAGGAATGGGAAAAGAAACTGAACCAGTTGTGGAACGGCATCAAGGATAAGCTGGGGGATGAATTGATGGCTGCATTGCCGACAAAGAACCCGATCAACATGATGGCTACTTCCGGTGCCCGTGGTAACAAGTCTCACTTTACACAGTTAGCCGGTATGCGTGGTCTGATGGGTAAGCCTACCCAGTCCAAGTCTACCAAGGAATACCAGCCGTCCATTATCGAAGTTCCTATTTATTCGAACTTCCGGGAAGGTCTGAACGTAAGTGAATTCTTTATTTCCACTCACGGTGTACGTAAAGGGTTAACCGATACGGCTTTGAAGACTGCCGAATCCGGATATCTGACACGTCGTCTGGTTGACGTAGCGCAAGACGTTATCGTTACCGAAGAAGACTGCGGAACCGATAAGGGATATTTGGTAGAAGATATCGTTGACCGTAAGGACAACGCTGTTATTGAAAAACTGTACGATCGTCTGGTCGGACGGTTCTCCAAAGAAGACATCTGCGATCCGGAAACCGGCGAATTGCTGCTGGCATCCGATCAGTATATTACGGAAGACATGGCGAAGAAGATTGTCGATGCCGGTGTCAAGCAGGCGTACATCCGTAATACGTTTACGTGTGAATCCACACATGGTGTCTGCCAGATGTGTTACGGTCGTAACATGGCAACCGGTAAGCTGGTTGAAGTCGGCGAATCCATTGGTATTATGGCCGCTCAGTCCATCGGTGAACCGGGTACACAGTTAACCATGCGTACGTTCCATACCGGTGGTGTTGCCGGTGGCGGAGATATCACACAAGGTCTTCCTCGTGTTGAAGAATTGTTTGAAGCACGGAATCCGAAGAATCCGGCTGTCATCGCTAAGATCAGTGGTGTCATTACCGAGATTGAGGAACTGGAAAATCACGGCGGTACAAGAATCGTGATTTCCAACGATACCGAAAGCATGGAACATCTGGCACCTGCCAACAAGACCATCCGCAGCTGGATGCGTGTGGGATTTGAAGTGAATGCCGGTGATAAGCTGACGGAAGGTTCTGTTGCACCGAAGGAACTGATTGAAGTTGCCGGTGTACAGGCAGTACAGAATTACATTCTGAAAGAAGTCAAGAGAGTTTACGAATCTCAGGGTATTACGATTTCCGATAAGCATCTGGAAGTTATGATCCGTCAGATGTTGCGTAAGGCAATCATCATTGAAGGTAACGATACCGGTCTGAGTGCAGGTAAACAGATCAGTCTGACGCAGATTACCGAAAAGAACAACGAAATCCTGTTACAAGGCAAGAAACCTGCCGTATTCAAGCCGACGTTGTTAGGTATTTCCAAGTCATCCGTTGAAACCGATTCCTTCTTATCCGCTGCATCTTTCCAGGAAACCACAAAGGTTCTGACGGAAGCTGCCATCAAGGGTAAGGTCGATAAATTAATCGGTCTGAAAGAAAACGTTATTATCGGTCAGAGAATTCCTGCCGGTACGGGTTGTGATGCACACCGTGAATCCACCGTCAAGATTAACGCTATGGCTGCTGAATTGCGCGCAAAGAAGCGTCAGCGTTATGAAGAAGATACCGAAGCGGAAGAAATGACTGCGGTATTCAACGCACCGTTGGAACCGGAAGTTGATACTGACGTAGATTATGCGGAAGAATAAAATCAGGAAAGCCGGGGAGAAATCCTCGGTTTTTTTGTATAATTAGGGAAAGGAAGTGGAAGTATGAGTACTGTAAAAGAAAGAATACTAAAAGCATCAGAGGCTGTGGAACCGCTGGCACTGGAAGCGGAACGATATATCTGGAATCACCCGGAAACCGGGTATACGGAATGGCAGACAAACGAATACCTGATTGAAAAGTTTGAACAGCTGGGATATACACCGGTACGTGCAGATCACGATGAACGGTTCGGAAAGATTCCGGGATTTTATACGGATGTTGATACGGGAAAACCGGGACCAACGTTGTGTATTATGGGAGAAATGGATGCGCTGGATATTGCCAGTCATCCGGAAAGTAAAAACGGTATGTGCCACAGTTGCGGACACAATGCGCAGGCGGCTACGATGCTGGGCATTGCGGCAGCACTGAAACACGATCCTTCCATACTGAACGGACTATGCGGTACCATCCGGTTAATGCTGGTACCGGCGGAAGAAATGATTCAGTTAACGTACCGCAGTGAATTGATCAGAAAAGGAATCATTTCCTATATGGGCGGAAAGATTGAGTTTATGCACCGGGGGTATTTTGATGACGTTGATATTTCGATGATGGTACATACGTCCACGCTGCAGGGAATCGATTTCGATTGCGTCAGAGGCGAAATCGGTTTTATCGCCAAGGTGGCAACCTACAAAGGAAAATCTTCGCATGCCGGCGGGTCTCCGCATAAGGGAATCAATGCACAATATGCGGCAATGTTAGGATTACAGGCATGCAACGATTTGCGGGAAACCCTGCAGGAAGCGGATAAAGTACGGTTCCATCCGATTATGAAAGGAGTGAACTGTGCGGTAAATATCATTCCGGATGAAATGGTTGTGGAAACGTTTGTGCGCGGAAGCAATATGGAAGCCATTAAAAGAGAGAACAAGAAATTCAACCGGGCATTGGCCGGCGGAGCGGTTTCCATCGGTGCGGGATTGCACATTGAAGATATACCGGGGTATGCACCGGAATACTTTGACGAAACGTTTATGAAATTAGCGGAAGAGGTATGTATCGACCTGGTCGGTAAGGACCGCGTTCTGTTTGAATACGAACGGTATGGTACCGGATCCTCGGATTTCGGAGACATTACGTGTGTGATGCCGGGCTTGCAGTTCAATGCCTGCGGAGCAACCGGTATGGGACACGGAATCAATTATTACATTGCCGAGCCGAAACGTGCGGTAACCAATTCCGTGAAGGCACAGTTACTGGTGATGGTGAAATTACTGGAAAACGAAGCAACCAATGCCAAGACCATCATTGATAACTACAAGCCGCTGTATCCTTCGGTAAAAGAATATCTGGCATCCTTGCAGGAGCTGATTCTCAATCAGGATATAGTGGAATATGAAGAAGACGGAAATATCCGGGTACATCTGACAAAATAAAAAGAGCGTTTTCGCTCTTTTTTTGGTTATTCGTATCGGCGGATGACACTCTCGACCAGTTCCCAGAACTTCGGTACGTTCAATCCCATTCCGACGTGTGCGTTTGCCGGTAATCCCGTTACGTGATTGCAGTCGCATACGGTTCTTCCGTAGGAGATGCCATGATTGATATCGATGTCGGTATACATCGGTACCGTTTCGAACAATTCCGGTGCTACCAGATACGCAACTGCCGTAACATCGTGTACCGCACAGGCGTCTTTTCCGTATTTTTCCTTTACCGTGCCGATGGTGAAACTCATGATATCGCCGAACAGTTTACCGGCTTTGTTGCCGATGGCATGCATCCTCTCAACGATTTCTCCGGTTGTTTCGGCTTGTAAGGTCAGATCCAGTCCCATCATGACGATATCTACTCCGCTATGGAATACGACATGTGCAGCTTCCGGGTCGGCGTAGATATTGAATTCTGCGGAAGGGGTGGAGTTACCAAGACCGCAGGAACCGCCCATCAAAACAATCCGTTTCATCTTTTTCGCAATTCTCGGTTCCAGGCGTAAAGCCATGGCTACGTTGGTCAAAGGTCCGACCGGTACCAGGGTAATGTCACCGTCGGATGCCATAAACGTATCAATCAGGAAGTTTACGGCGTGTTTCGGCTGAGCCTTGTATGTCAGTTCTTCAAACTCGATACCATCCAATCCGGTTTCCCCGTGGATTTCCGGTGCATGGTAGGCTTCTCTGACAAGAGGACGGTCCATTCCGGCATAGACCGGTACGTCCAGATGCAGCTGCTGGCACATCTGCAAGGTATTGCTTGTCGTTTTGTCCAGCGTTACGTTACCGGATACGGTTGTGATTCCCAGTAATTCAATGTCCGGGTGACCGGCCGCAAACATAATCGCAATCGCGTCGTCATGACCGGTATCGCAGTCTAATATCATTTTTACTTTTTCCATAAAGTCTCCTTCTATGATTGTATGTGCAAATGCTACCTATATCATACTATAGGTAAGATGCTGTGCGTACAAAGAAATCAAAATCGTGTTTTTTCTTTTCTTTTTTCTAAAAAACGGTTGAAATCACAACAGGCACATTATATAATGAATAGGCTTATGCGGAATGTGGTTCCTGAAAGGGAACCAATTCATAGGATTGAGTATGGCACACCTGTAACCGTGTGTTTATCGAAAGGAGGAAATGTTGCATGCCAACTATTAACCAATTAGTTAGAAAAGGACGTGAAAACAAAGTCTGGAAATCTAAGTCTCCGGCTTTGAACAGAGGGTACGACTCATTGAAGCGTCGCCCGACAAACCTGAGTTCACCTCAGAAGCGTGGGGTTTGTACCCGTGTAGGTACAATGACACCTAAGAAACCTAACTCTGCGTTGCGTAAATATGCCCGTGTACGTTTGAGTAACGGTATGGAAGTTACAGCTTACATTCCTGGTATCGGCCACAACCTGCAGGAACACTCCGTTGTTCTGATCCGTGGCGGACGTATCAAGGACTTGCCTGGTGTAAGATACCATATCATTCGTGGTACATTGGACTGCGCCGGTGTTGCAAACCGTAACCAGAGCCGTTCCTTGTACGGTGCAAAGAGACCAAAAGCCGGTAAGAAATAACCGTTGATTATGAAAGGAGGAAATATTAATGCCTAGAAAAGGACATGTCGCTAAAAGAGACGTATTACAAGATCCGATTTACAATTCAAAATTGGTAACTCGTTTAATTAACAAAATCATGATCGACGGTAAAAGAGGAGTCGCTCAGACGATTTTGTACAATGCATTTGAAATCGTGGAAGAAAAGACCGGAAGACAGCCAATGGAAGTTTTTGAACAAGCATTGGAAAACATTATGCCTGTCTTGGAACTGAAAGCTCGCCGTGTAGGTGGTGCGAACTATCAGGTTCCGGTGGAAGTTTCACAGGAAAGACGTTTGACATTGGGCTTGCGCTGGATGGTAAACTATGCACGCTTGCGTAATGAAAAAACAATGGAAGCTCGCTTGGCTAACGAAATCATCGATGCCTCAAACGGTGTTGGTGGATCTGTTAAGAAGAGAGAAGATACACACAGAATGGCTGATGCTAACAAGGCATTCGCTCACTATCGTTTCTAGGAGGTTGTCATGGCATCTCGTCAATATTCATTGGAAATGACTAGAAATATCGGTATCATGGCTCACATCGATGCCGGTAAGACTACTACTACAGAACGTATTTTGTTCTATACAGGTGTTAACCACAAGATTGGGGAAACACACGATGGTGCATCAACGATGGACTGGATGGCACAGGAAAAGGAACGTGGTATTACCATTACTTCCGCTGCCACCACAGCTGTATGGAAAGAACACCGTGTAAACATTATCGATACACCGGGTCACGTTGACTTCACTGTTGAAGTAGAACGTTCACTTCGTGTATTGGACGGTGCTGTAACTGTATTGGACGCAAAAGCCGGTGTAGAACCGCAAACGGAAACCGTTTGGAGACAAGCAACTACATACGGCGTGCCTCGTTTGGTATTCATTAACAAGATGGATGCTACAGGTGCTGATTTCTACATGGCAACCGAATCCATTGGCAAGCGTCTGGGCGCTAAGGCTGCTCCGATCCAATTGCCAATCGGTGTAGAAAATTATTTTGACGGTGTTATCGACCTGGTAACCAAGAAAGCATGGAAGTTCAATCCTGTTGTCGGAAAGCCTGACACGGAAATGGAAATTCCGGGAGATATGGTTGACAAGGTGGAAGAATACCGTATGGGTTTGTTCGAAATGTTAGCTGATTTCGACGAAGAATTTATGATGATGGTTCTGGAAGGTGAAGAACCGACTGTTGAACAGATCAAGGCCGTTATTCGTAAGGCAACCATTACCGGTGAATTCTTCCCGGTTATGTCCGGTTCCGCTTATAAGAATAAGGGTGTTACGGAAATGCTGGATGCAGTTATCGAATATCTGCCTTCCCCATTGGATATCCCTGCAATCAAGGGTGTATTGGAAGACGGTACGGAAGAAGCACGTCATGCTGACGATTCCGAACCATTCTCCGCTTTGGCATTTAAGGTTATGACGGACCCGTTTGTAGGTCGTCTGACTTACTTCAGAGTGTACTCCGGTACATGTAAGGCAGGTTCTTATATCCTGAATGCAACAAAAGATGAAAAAGAACGTTTCGGACGTCTGATGCAGATGCACGCAAACCACCGTCAGGATATTGATGAAGTATTCTCCGGTGATATCGCTGCCGCAATCGGTCTGAAATATACGACAACCGGTGATACGCTGTGCGACGAAAAAGCACCGATCATTCTGGAAAAGATGGTGTTCCCGGAACCGGTTATCGAATTGTCACTGGAACCGAAGTCAAAGAACGACCAGGACAAGATGGGCTTGGCTTTGAGCAAGCTGGCAGAAGAAGACCCTACGTTCCGTACGTATACCAATAAGGAAACAGGTCAGACAATCATCGCCGGTATGGGTGAACTTCACCTGGATATCATCGTTGACCGTCTGAAACGTGAATTCAAGGTAGAAGCAAACGTTGGCGCTCCGGAAGTTGCTTATCGTGAAACCATTCGTCAGGCTGCGGACTGCGAAGGTAAGTTCGTAAGACAATCCGGTGGTCGTGGTCAATACGGTCACGTATGGATTAAGTTTGAACCAAACCCAGGAAAAGGCTTCGAATTCGT
>JABUSI010000201.1 GCA_021442745.1 Erysipelotrichaceae bacterium
GTCAGTTTCTGAATGGCACTGTTTACCGCATACGGTTCATCCAGAATATGAATGACGTTGCCCGCCACCGTTTTCACCGGCCCGAACCAGGTTTTCTCCAGGACTTCTTTACCGTTGGCAACCAGCGGTGAACTTAAAAAGTACGAGAACAGAACCAATACGACAACTGCCGGTACAAACGAAAACAAAGCTCCTAAAATATGGTTTACGGTATCCAGAATCGGAAGTTCCATTAAAGAATCCGCAAACGGTTTCAATAAGATGGTCAGTAACGATACGGCAATAAACAATAACAGATACCATGCCAGCGTATTCATCTTACCGTAAAACACATCCGCAAACGGAGTCCCCGCAAACGGTGTCCAGGCTTCCGGGAAAATCCAGATGCTTTCCGCCAGTACCGGCGCAAAGAACCAGGATACCAGAATGGATGTCAATACGGATAACAGGGAAAACGTCTGATAGAAAAATCCCTTTTTATATCCGATCAAAAGACTGATCAGCAGAAACGCAATAATAAGTATATTGATATACGGAACAACCGCTTGTGGAATCGTCATAACACATACCTCCCGTTTTTACTATTTTACCCTAAGTTCGTTGTACTGTAAACCTGCGCGGAAATATGGTAGACTCTTATCGAAAGAAAAGGGGATGACCGCATGGTACAATCACTGACATTAACACCCGGACAAATCGAACAGCTGCGTACGTCTTTACCGGCATACAGTTTCACCAAAACTCCTCCGTATGCCGTATTTCAGGCAAAACTCGAAGGATGTACGATTACCGCCTACTCGTCCGGTAAAGTCGTATTTCAGGGAAACGATGCCGAATACTACGCTTCTCCCTATACAGAGAAAAAAGAATTCGTAACCCAATGCGGTTCGGATGAAGTCGGTACCGGTGATTATTTCGGACCGGTCGTCGTCTGTGCCTGTTATCTTGACAAAACGCATTACCCTCTTCTTAAGCAATACAAGATTCAGGATTCCAAGCAATTAACCGATCCGGAAATCATAAGCATTGCCAGAGAACTGATTGACATCATTCCGCACAGTCTGTTAATTCTCGACCCTGCCAGATACAATCAGGTTCACAAACAATACAACATGAACAAAATCAAAGCGATTCTCCACAACAAGTGCTACTGTCATCTGCAGAAAAAAACAGGTTCGCTGCCTTCACTACGAGTCGTTGACCAGTTCTGCGAACCGGATCTCTACTACAAATACCTGTCACAGGAACCCGAAATCATCAACAGCATCCACTTCACCACGAAAGCCGAAAACAAGTTTCCGGCTGTTGCCATCGCGAGTATCTTCGCGCGGTATGGCTTTTTATGTTATTTTGAAAAGATGGAAGAACAGTATGACATCCGCTTACACAAAGGTGCCTCCGATCTGGTGGACGAAGACATCCGCCGCTTTATCGAAAAACACGGAAAAGACGCCTTGCAGAACGTCGGAAAACTGCACTTCAGAAATACCGAAAAGGCATTGGGATAAAACCCAATGCCTGTTTTATTCTGTCTCCACACCGATTAAATCGTGCATGCTTGCTTTCCGGATTTTTACTTTCACAAATTCTCCGGGATTGTGTTTTTTCAGCGGTTTGAACTTCACGATACCGTCAATACCGTCCGGTGCACTGTAAATGCTTCTTCCGCGGTATTGTTCCGTCAATCCGTCATGGGATTCGATCAATACTTCCAGTACTTCGTCCACCAGTGCTTCGGAATTCTGCTGAGCGATTTTCTGCTGAAGTTCCATTAACTGTCCCATCCGGCGATCCATCACTTTCCGGGATACCCGCGGACGCATGTCATAGGAAGGTGTATCTTCTTCCAGGGAATACGTAAATGCTCCCATCCGGTCAAAACGCATTTCTTCCACAAAGTCCAGCAAATCCTGAAAATCCTTCGCAGTTTCCGTCGGGAATCCGACAATCATGGTCGTCCGGATGACACTGTGGGCAAAGGTGGAACGAATCAATCCGATGGTATGCTTGATTTCCGCAATCGTACCCCGGCGATTCATCAGTTTCAGCATCCGGTCGTTTCCGTATTGAATCGGAATATCAAAGTAAGGAACCACTTTGTTTAGTTCTGACATTCCGACAACCAGTTCATCACTGATTTCATCCGGATACAGATACAAAACCCGGATCCAATGGAATCCTTCGATTCTGTTCAGTTCCGTTAATAAATCCAGCAAGCGATGCTTTCCATATAAATCAATACCGTATCTTGACGTATCCTGAGCAATCAGGTTCAGTTCCTTCACACCCTGCTTTGCCAGATATTCCGCTTCTTTCAGCAATTCTTCCATCGGAACGCTCCGGTAATCATGACGAATCAGAGGAATGGCACAATACGCACAGCGGTTGTCACAGCCATCCGCAATCCGTAAATACGCAAACCATGGTTTGGTCGACAACAGACGCGTATGTTCACACGGTTTTGTCACACCGTTTAATTCCTCTTCCAGGATTTCGGCAATGTGATCGTATTCGTCAATCGTAATAAACCGGTCCACTTCCGGTAATTCTTTCTGTAAATCCGTAAGATACCGTTGTGCCAGACATCCCGTCACAATCAGTTTCTTACAGTTCTGACTCTTATATTCCGCCATTTCCAGAATCGTATTCAGTGATTCTTCCTTGGCTGACTGAATGAACCCGCATGTATTCACAAACAACACTTCCGCTTCGGCAGGATCCGGAGTAATGGTATGACCCTGATCCCGTAAGTATCCCATGATATTTTCACTGTCCACTAAGTTTTTACTGCATCCCAATGACACAAATCCGATTTTCATATTCATTTCTCCTTTTTCCATAAGCCATCCTTGGTCTGTGCCAGTATGACAGCCGTAAAAATCAATCCGAAACCGATTACAACCGGTATCGTTACCCGTTCCTTATAAAACAGAATACTGAACAGGGCACCGAATACGGATTCCAGCGACAATAAAATCGACCCCGTAACCGGGTTGACATGCTGTAATCCATATGTCTGAAAAAACATACACAAAGCACTGGCACCCAATCCCAGAAACAGGATGGTACCGATCATATCCGCTTGTAACGGAACAATCGTAGCCGGATTCTGCAACGTAATCAGCCAGCTGATTGCCCCTACGGTCGCCAGCTGAAACGTCGTACTGACAATCGGGTCCATATCGCTTCCCCAATGCTGAATGGCCAGAATATGGGCTGCATACAGAAAACCGCAGAGGATTGTCATGAGATCCCCGTAACGGATGGTAAATGCTTCCGTCAGAGATACAAATCCGATGCCTGCAATACAGAGAAACGCTGCCAGAAATTCATATTTATCCGGTTTCTTACGGTCAATCACCCACACCAGAAACGGAACAATCACACAATACGTTGCCGTCAGAAACGCATTCTTCCCCGGCGTCGTATCACTGATCCCGATGGTCTGGACAAAATATGCCCCAAACAACAATACACCAATCATAATACCATGTACAACATCCGCTTTTGTCAGATGCAAAAACCGTTTGTAACACACCGCAAAGATTGCTATGGCTCCCAGGCTGAACCGCAATGCCAGTAAATACGGAATTGCCAGTACGTTAACCGAATCTTTCATAAACATGAAGGACGCTCCCCAGATTACGGCAGCAGCCAGAAGTGCCCCTTTTTCCTTCCACATACCAATCCCCTCCGGATTTATCAGAAACCGTTGTGCCGGCGCAATTCTTCTTCCTGTACAATCATCAGCACGTAATTATCTTCTTCCAATGGTTTTTTAATGCTGTAATTCACACTTAACCGGGCATCCTTTGTTTCTTTGATTCCCAGAACGTTAATCCCATAGCGATTACGCAGATTCAGTTGTGCAATCGATTTCCCTATCCAGGATTCCGGTACTTTCATCTCCACGATGCTGTAGTCATCGTCCACTTCCACATAATCGACGAAATTCTGATAGCTCAGGGACTTTGCCAGTTTCGTCGCCATTTCTTTTTCCGGCTGAATGACTTCATCCGCCCCGATTTTCAGAAGAATGTCTCTGTGCGTATCGTTCATGGCCTTTACGATGATTCTTCCGACACCCAGCTGCCTGCAATTCAAAACTGCCATGATTTCCGATTCCAGATGAGATCCGATCGCAATAACCACAGCGTCACATTCCCCCACTCCCATTTCTTTCAGGTCGTTCAGGTTTGTCACATCTCCCTTTGCGCACATCGCAATTGATCCGGACGCTTCTTCCACAAGTGTCATATCACTGTCCATCGCAATCACATCATGACCATATTCTGCCAGTTCACACGCCAGGGTACTGCCAAACCGCCCTAATCCAAGAACCGCAAACTGTTTCTTTTCCATACATCCCTCTTTCTAGCCGATCAACAGATCAGCATCCGGATATTCCACATGATGGGTATTCCCCTCATTCTCAAACAAAGACACAAAGACCGCCATCGGTCCGATCCGACCGATTGTCATCAGCACAATCATAACCAGTTTCCCGACGACACTGAGAGATGACGTAATACCGACGCTCAGACCTACGGTCGCGATCGCCGAAACACTTTCAAACAACAAGTCCAGAGAGGCAATGGTATCACTGCACAATAAGATACACATAGCCCCAAACAAAACGATTCCATACATGGACACCAGATAAAACGCCTTCGTGAACAACGCTACCGAAATTCTTCGTTTCCGGTACACTACGTCATTTTTACTATGCCGGACATTCATAAAATACAAAAGCAATACCAGTACCGTTGTCGTCTTGATTCCCCCGGCCGTACCTCCGGCACTGCCGCCGATCAACATGAATACCAGCATCATCAGTTTGGTAACTTCCCGCAGATTCGCATAATTCACCGTACTGAATCCGGCTGTCCGCAACGTTACCGACTGAAACAGACTGACCAATGTCTTATCCGCAAAGTTCAGATCTGCCAGCGTACCCGGATTACTCCATTCCGTCATCATAAACAATACCATACCCAGTACCGTTAAAATTCCCGTCAGTTTCAATACCACAACCGTATGATACCGCAGTTTCCGCTTGCTTCTGTTTGTCAGTTTATCCGACAAGTCAAACCATACGGTAAATCCCAGACCGCCGCATACAATCAACGCCATAATTACCAGATTCAGATACCAGTCGTTCGCATATCCCACTAAACTCGTCGATCCCAGCAAATCCAATCCCGCATTACAGAACGCACTCACGGAATGAAATACCGCAAACCACAACGCTTCGGACACATCCGTCATCGACACAAACCGGACAAACAGCAACACCGCACCGATTCCCTCAAACAAAAACGTATACCCAACCACCCGCTTCAGAAACAGCGGGGCGGATTCGACGGTTGCCTTCCCGACCGACTCCTGAATCAGTCGCTTCTCGTCCAGCCCGAACCGGTGTTTGGACAACGTCAGAATAAAAGACAACACCGAAACCAAACCCAGTCCGCCGACCTGAACCAGAAGCAGAATGACAACTTGTCCAAACAACGTATATTGCGTAGCAATGGAGGCAACCGTCAATCCGGTCACACATGTGGCACTCGTTGCGATAAACAACTGGTTCAGAACCGACAATGGTTCTGCCTTATTGCTGATCGGAAGACACAACAAAACCGTACCGACCAGGATGGTTCCGATAAATCCTAACGCAATCCATTGTGTCGGACGCAGTTTCTTAGTCCGGGATTTCATACGCTTCTTCCTTTCTGATCTGTCGTACCCACTGTTTATCCGCATCACTGACACGATACGAATCCAGCAGTTTCTGACACGTTTTGGTAAAGACACTCTTTCCCAATACCGATTTCTTACAAACCTTTTTTATTTTTTCTTTCTGACTCACAAAAGCCGTAGCCAGAAACCATGCTTTCGCCATATCCGTATAATACGTTTGCAAAGGTACAGCCAGAACTTCTTCTATACTTTCCTCAATATACGCATCATCAAGGAAATGAATCATCATCGTTACAATCCGGTAGCGCTGTACGTATTCCCGGTTGTCTTCTTTCAAAGACATCACAAAATTCCGGAACAATTCCCTGTTTCTGTTCACAACCGGACGGATGCAGCTGCAGAACGTATCCACCGTACACCAGCTGTCCGTCAGGGAGATATAGTTTTCGATATATTTCATCAATACGGACCAATCCACCGGTTTTGTATATCCTAACACAAACCCTTTCAAAAGGACTTCTTCCATATACGTATCGTCAATCATCGTATATGCATCATATCCGTATTGTTTCGCCAGTTCCTTCGCTTTTTTATGCAGAAGAGGCAACCGGATTCCCAGAATCGGTCTTCCCGTTGTCGTAATCCGGCTCGAAAAGTCCTGATACCGCATATCCACCTGTTGATACAACCATTCTTTTACATCGCTCATTCGAAAAAACCTCGCCTGTTTATTATACAATAGTTGTCCGCAAAAAGAAAATGAGCACCGAAGTGCTCATGTTTTATGATTAGTCGCCGTTGCGAATGGTGATATACGGTGTCAATGCACCGGCAACGGTACTGATCGGCATCGTCTGAATCCAGATTCTACCCGGACCCGTTACGCACGTATTGAAAAAGCCTTCACCGCCAAACAGGATATTCTTAGCACCCTTTACGCCGACAATGTCCATCGTACAAGTGGATTCCATCGCTGCCAGATACCCGGTATCCAGAATGATCTGTTCGCCTCTTTGCAGTTCGTACTCCACAACATGTCCGTCAAATTCCGCAAACACGATACCGTTACCGCTAACCTTCTGCATGATGAATCCTTCACCGCCGAACAAGCCGGTACCGATCTTCTTATTGAAGAACGTAGACAGTTCCACACCGCGTTCCGCAGCCAGGAATGCATGCTTCTGGAAAATCATGGAAGAACCCGGTGTAATTTCAAATGCCCGGATTTCCCCAGGGAAGCATGACGCAAATGCGATCATTCCCTTTCCGTTTTCCGCTGTATATATATTCTGGAACATACGTTCACCGGACAGCACTCTTCCGAATGCCTTACCCATACCACCGTTGGAAGTTGTTTCCATTTTCATGTTCGGGCTCATCCACGACATTGCTCCGCCTTCCGTAATCATTGATTCATTTGCTTCCAGATCACAGATGACAACCGGAAGCGTTTCCCCTTTAATTTCATATTTCATAGTTCTAAACCTCCTGTAAATAACTTACATACTAAGTATACAAATTTATCAGGGAATAAATATGAAGAAATTATGAAGAAAAAGAACCGAAATATTCGGTTCTTCTATCCTTTTAATGTAATTGTTGATCCATCCGGACCCGGAGTTTCCTTCAGATACTGAATGATTGCTTCCCGTTGTTCTTTCTTACAAGGCTTACAATT
>JABUSI010000394.1 GCA_021442745.1 Erysipelotrichaceae bacterium
ATACCGACAATCATACCTTCGTATACCTTTTCCTGTGCACCGATGAAGAATGAGCCGCGTTCCTGCAGGTTAAAGATGGAATACGTCATGGCTTCTCCGGTCGCATTGGAAATCATAACCCCGTTGGACCGCTGCTGGATTTCTCCCTTGAACGGTTCATATCCCTTATACCGGCGAACCATGGTACCTTCTCCACGGGTATCGTTGATGAACTCACTGCGATAACCGATCAGGCCTCTGGTCGGTGCCACAAATTCCATTGTGGTATAGTTGTTTTCTTCGTTCATATCCACCATCAGGGCATTCCGGGTACTCAGTTTGGAAATGATGGAGCCGGCATAGTCACTCGGACACTGGACGATGACCTGTTCCACCGGTTCACATTTCACACCGTCGATATTTTTATAAATAACTTCCGGCTTACTGACGGCTAATTCGAAACCTTCCCGACGCATCTGTTCAATCAGAATGGTCAGATGAAGTTCCCCACGGCCACTGACTTTGAACCGGTCGGTCGTATCACAGTCTTCCACCCGCAGACCGACGTTCACTTCCAGTTCCTTTGCCAGACGTTCACGGATGTTACGGCTGGTTACATACTTTCCGCTCTGACCGGCAAACGGTGACGTATTGACCATGAAGTTCATGGACATCGTCGGTTCCTCGATATGAATCATCGGCATCGGTAACGGGTTATCGATATTGCATAAGGTTTCCCCGATGGAAATATCGGCAATTCCCGAGAACAATACGATTTCCCCGGACTGTGCTTCCTGTACGGATACCCGGCTCAACCCCTTGTATACGTACAACTGAGACAGTTGTCTGCGAACGGTTGTTCCGTCACTCTTGCATACCAGTACCGGTTCCCCGACACGCAGACTTCCTTTGTATACCCGTCCGATTCCCAGTCGTCCGATATAATCGTCATATGCTAAAGAAGAAACCTGCATCTGCAACGGTTCTTTATCATAATCCGGATATTCTTCGACATGAGAAATAATCGTTTCAAACAACGGTACGATTCCTTCGTTCGGATCGGTTACTTTCCGCTTGACGATACCTTGTCTTGCCACTCCGTAGAGAATCGGGAAATCCAGCTGTTCGTCACTGGCATTCAGATCCAGAAACAAGTCGTATACCAGATCCACAACTTCATCCGCACGCTGATCCTTCTTATCGATTTTATTAATCAGAAGAATCGGACGCAATCCCAGTTCCAGGGATTTCTGTAAAACGAAACGCGTCTGCGGCATCGGTCCTTCACTGGAATCTACCAGCAGAATAACCGTATCCACCGTCTTGATGATCCGTTCCACCTCACTGGAGAAATCGGCATGGCCCGGAGTATCCACAATGTTGATCTTATAATCTTTATACACAACGGAACAGTTCTTGGAATAAATGGTAATCCCTCTTTCCCGTTCCAGTTCGTTACTGTCCATAATACATTCTACCGGTTCTTCCCGATCGGTAAACACTCCGGACTGAGCCAGAAATGCGTCTACCAGAGTGGACTTGCCGGCATCTACGTGCGCAATTACGGCAATGTTAATAATCTTCTGATGTTCCATTTATACACACCTCTCTGTTTTTAACCGTGTTATTATATCACACTCTGCCATGAATGCGATAAAAAAAGAGAGACTTTACTTCAAAAAGACTCTCTGTACGTCAAAATGATCTTCATCAAAGGTAATCACCGCATAACACGGTTTCTTTCCGTCCCGCGGATACGTTACCGAACCCGGATTCAGAAAGCGGATTCCGTTTTCCGAACCGTAATAGAAACTGTGGGTATGCCCGTAACACACCAGCGAACAGCCTTCCCCCTTTGCCTTCTTTGCCAGACTGTCCAGGCGGGAATAATAAGTATGCTGATGCGAATGACTCAACAGGATTTTCAGCCCGTTGACGGTAACCGTCCGTTCATACGGATGATCGGAATAATAATCGTTGTTCCCTTTGACGCAAACGAAATCACGGACCAGTTCATCGGGTAATTCCGTATCTCCGCAATGCAGAAACGCATCGGCATCAAAATGATCGTGCACAATCTTCTGCAGGACGTCCTGTCTTCCGTGATTGTCGGATACTACAATAATCTTCGTCTTCATGTTCCACCTACTTTATGCTGTGGTATTCTTCCAGACACAGATTATGCTGTTTCAGATACGTTGCCAGTTCCGTACCGACATAACGCCATTGCGTTGCGTCAAACACATGACGGCTGACGTCTTCCTTTTCTTCCGGATACCGCAATACGTATCCGAACGTATGGGCATTTTCCACTAACCAGCGGAATACTTCGCTGTTTTCCAGCTGTTCTTCGTTTTTTGCCAGGGAAAACCGGATTGTCATTCCTAACTGAACCTCATTGTGTCCCGGATACCGGAAGACTTTACTGACTTCATCCGGTCCGTATTCCATCAGCTGTTCATCGTACGTTTTTGCCTGGTTCTCAAAGGACATATATCCCTGCACTCCGATCAATCCTCCGCATTTGGAAGAGAACGTATCGGTCAGAAGCTTGCACATATTCGTCAGATTCTCATTGGCTTCTTCCCGTAATTTCACCGTTTCTCCGGAAATCGGCGTGGAAATTCCATCTACTTTTACCAGATCGTCCGGTACGTACCGTCCGACCCCGGTAATATCATCCAGCGTGGCATCCAGACTGTCCGGATGCAGCAGCAGCTTTCCGTTTTTCACATACTGATCTTTATAATTCACCCAGTCAATCAATGCCTGGAAATCGTATTCTTCCAGATACTGCAGCATCAGCGCACTGCCCATCTGTCCGCAAACCTGGTTGACAAAGGAAACGACCGATGCCGCAGACTGTTCCGGTTTACACTCAGCTACCGCATAATACTCCCGGCATAACGTCATATCGAACTCCTTGTTGTCCATAAACGGCATAAACGTTTCCGGCAGAATGTCTTCGTCAATGATGAACTGAATATCCTGTTTGGAAATACAGTTTCTGATACGTTCCCGCTGTGCTTCCGTACCGTACGGATAGCGGCCCAAAGGATCATACTGCCGTCCCGTGAATACATAACAGCATCCGAAACAGATCGAGATAAACACAACCAGTAAGATTCTCTGTAATTTCATAACGGCATCTCCTTTCATTCGTACCCATTTATTATGTAGGTTTTACTCATCGTTTTCAAGATTTTGTTGACGGACCGTTTCAAAAATCCGTTTTGCGACATCTTCGGGAACCACTTCCCGCAACTGTTCCACCGATGCTTCCTTGATATTCCTGAAACTGCCGAAATGTTTCATCAGTTTTTTCTTCCGCACTTCCCCGATTCCTTCGATTTCATCCAGAATCGATTTCGTCTGTGCCTTCTTACGAAGTTTTCTGTGGAACGTAATCGCAAAACGATGCACTTCATCCTGCATTCTCGTCAGCAAAAAAAACAACTCGCTTTGTTTGTCAATCCCGTACGTCTGATGATTGCTGTCCATCAGAGCACTGGTATGGTGACGGTCATCTTTTACCAGACCGTATACCGGAAGAGTAATCTGCAAAGAATCCAGCACTTCCTTTGCGGCATCAATCTGCAGCATTCCCCCGTCCACAAACAGAACGTCCGGGAACGCATCCCCATCCATCAGCAGCCGGAAATACCGGCGATAGACCACTTCTTTCATGTTCGCCATATCATCATTCCGGTTATGTACCTTATACGTCCGGTACAGGTTTTTATTCGCTACGCCATCGTCATACACTACCAGTCCGCTGACCGCAAAACTTCCTGCCGTATGCGAGTTATCAAACAATTCAATCCGATGAATGTCTTCCCCTAACAGGGTACGCAACTGTTCCATTGCTGTTTCTTCTTTTAATAAATGCTCCTGCTGAACCGTCATATTCTGCTGCAGATGCTGTCTGGCGTTTTCACCGGTCATATCCAGAAACTTCCGGTAAGCGCCCTTGATCGGCTGATGAATCTTCGTATCCAGAAGTTCCTGCAGATGCGAAATATCCATTTCCGTCGGCAGCAACAGCACATTCGGCATCGGATTGGACGCATAATACTGCATCACAAACGCTTCCATGGTTTCCAGAGGATCGTCATACAACGGCTGCAAATCAAACGTCCGGTCCAGTAATTTCCCGTTACGCACAAACAAGCCCTGCACCGCAATGTATCCGTTCTCCACATAATAGGAAAACGCATCGATGTCCTTGGTATTGTCAAAATCAATCTGTTGCTTGCTGGTAACGTACTGCAAGGACGTAATCAGATCCTGATAATGCTTCGCCTTTTCAAATTCCAGCTGTTCGCTGCACACATCCCGCTTTTCCGTCAGTTGTTTCTCAATATCTTTCGTATCACCCTTCAACACCCGGATGATTCCTTCCGTCATCTGGTCATACACCACCGGATCAATATCCCGGATACACGGTCCCATACACAGGTTCATATGATAATACAGACATTCCTTCTTTCCCATCTTCTCACAACGGCGAAGCGGAAACAGTTCCATCAGTAATTCATACGTTTTTCTTGCCGCATACACATCCGGATACGGCCCGAAATACCGGGCATCTTTCCGTTTCTTCAGATCCCGTACGACTTTTAACGTCGGCAGTTCTTCCTTTGTCAGCCGGATATACGGATAACTTTTATCATCCATCAGCATGATATTGAACCGCGGACGATATTTCTTGATCAGATTGATTTCCAGCAGCAGCGCTTCTTTCTCGCTGGTGGTGACAATGTATTCAAAGTCTTCAATCTGGGAAACCAGTTTGGTCGTTTTATAGTTATGGGCACCTTTGAAATAGGAATTCACCCGGTTTTTCAGTTTGATGGCTTTCCCTACGTAAATAATCGTTCCCTGCTTGTTTTTCATCAGATAACAGCCCGGTTTCAACGGTAACGTCTTCAGTTTCGCCTGTAAGGTTTCATTCATATTACGACTCCTTCAGCATGACAACCGTTGCGCCCGTACCGCCTTCCGACATTCCGCCCAACCGGTATCCTTTTACACCCTTGCAGCGTTTCAGATAGTCCCAGACGGCTTTCCGCAAAGCTCCCGTTCCATGACCATGAATAATCCGCACGAAAGATACGTTCGCAAGAATGGCATCATCCATATACTTGCTTAACACAACCATCGCTTCTTCCACCCGCATTCCGATCAGATTGCATTCAATGGAGAAGGAAGAACGATTGTGCGTATACCGGACGGATTCTTTCTTTTTCGGTTCCGGTTTTTTCTTCGTTTCCTTCTTTAAACCGTCCAGATCCACTTTCATCCGCAAGCCGTTGCACAGTACCGTTGCACTCTTGCTGCTGATAGACAATACTTCCGCCAGATAATTGGTCTTCAGTACCCGTACCGTATCGCCCTGTTTTATGGTCGTATCGATTTCGGTTTCTTCCTCTTCTTCCACCTCGGATAAATCGTTCAGTTCATGCATCACTTCAATGGCTTCGTGCATCTTGATGGATTGCCGCATCTTCAGATCATCCAGAATCTCACTTGCCTGTTGTCTAACTTCTTCCAGATACAGTTCTGCCTTATCCTTGGCCTGCTGCAGCAAAGCGTCTTCCTGATCCATGAATTCCTGCTGTTTTTTCTGCAAGGCTTCCTGCGCCTTCTGTACCTGCATGTTTTTCTCTGCCAGCTGGTCCAGATATTGCTGCTGCCGTATGGATTGCTGTTCCAGCAGTTCCAGCAATTCATCCTGACGCGTCGCATCTTCTTTTTTCAGTTGTTTGGCATGATCGATGATGTCTTTTTCAAAGCCGTACCGCAACGCAATGTCAAACGCATTGGACTGCCCGGTAAAGCCTTCCAGATACCGGTATGTCGGCTGCAGTAATTCCATATCAAATTCCACACTTGCCAGAAGGATATCTTCATGCTGTTTTCCGTACGCTTTTAATTTGGAGTAGTGAGTGGACGCAATGACGAATATTTTCCGGTTCCGTAAAGCTTCCAGAATCGCAATAGCAAGGTTTTCCCCTTCCTTCGGATCCGTACCGGAACACAGTTCATCCAGAATAACCAGGGACTTCCGGGTTGCATTTTTAAAAATTTCAGACAGATTCGCAATATGTCCCGAGAACGTCGACAACGACTGTTCAATGGATTGTGAATCCCCGATATCCACAAACACGTTATCATACATCGGTACCGTAGCTTCCAGACATCCGACCGGAATACCGCAATAGGTCATCAGCACAAACAAACCCATGGTTTTCAACGATACGGTTTTCCCGCCCGTATTCGGTCCGGTAATCAATAAGGTTGTATACGGCGGAACAATCCGGTACGTATTGGCAACCACGGTTTTTTTCGATATCAACGGATGTCTTGCCGAGCGCAGAAACAACGTATCGTCTTCACTCAGTCCGGCAACGCAGCCTTCCGTTTCTCTTCCGTACTGTGCTTTCGCAAACAACATATCCAGCAAAGCCAGGGTTTCCATATTGGCCAGATAACTGTCCGCCTGCTCACCGACCAGTTCCGTCAGTTCCTTCAGAATCCGTTCGATTTCCTGTTCTTCCTTCTGCCGTAACGACTGCAGCTGGTTATTCAACGGAATCATACAGGACGGTTCCATATACGCAGCCAATCCGGATGCACTTTCCCCATACTGGATCCCTTCCAGCTGATTCTTATACGTATTCTTGACCAACACAACCGCACGGTCATTCCGTGTCGCAGAAATCGTATCCTGCAGATACGCCGAATGCGAACGGATATAATTGGCCAGTGTCGAATCCATACTGCTCAATACGGAACGAATCTGTTTGCGCAGCGACGCCAGTTTCGGACTGGCGGAATCGCTCACTTCATGACTGTTCGCAATGCACAGCCGGATCCTCTGGGTAATCTTCGGATGCGCTACCAGACTGTCCGTCAGGTCCGTCAGATGTTCCTTCTCACATTCACACCCGTTCAGATACGAAATGCATCCCTGCACACACGATTCGTGATCCGCCACATTCAGTAATTCCTCACACGTCAGAATTCCCTGTTTTGACGCAATCAATATAGCGGGACGAATTTCCTTTACACCATAAAAAGGCATGCTTCCATAACGATAGGTACATGCCAATGCTTCTTTCATTCTGTCTAATCTGGTTTTTACAACCAGTCGGGAAAACGACGGAACTTCTTCCAATACCAGATCCACTCCACCCTGAAAGGAACAATACCGGGTGATAATCTGCTGAATCGTTTTCAGTTCCAATACATCTTGATTCATATTACTCCTCAGGTTTCATATAATCTTCAATAAACTTCTGGATGGCTTCTTCGCTTGTTTCCGGATTTTCACTCAGCAGCCACTGTTTCAGATATCCGATATCCTCTTCCGTCAAAGC
>JABUSI010000079.1 GCA_021442745.1 Erysipelotrichaceae bacterium
ATCAAAGTGGATACCGGTATGAACCGGCTGGGATGCCGTTCCGTGGAAGAAATCAGAAACGTATACTCCCTGTTAACGGAAAAAGGCTGTATCATTGACGGTATTTTCTCACATTACACAAGCAGTGACTGTGACAGACAACAAACCTTACGGCAACAGGAAACATTCCGTAACATGGTAAAAGAGTTACCGTACACCTTCCGTTACGTGCATATGGACAACACGGATGGTGCCATTGATTATCCGGATGACTTCACCAATGCCGTGCGAATCGGCTTAGGTGTATACGGTGTATCCACTACCAGACCGTTGCATCCGGTTTTATCGTTCTATACAAGGGTTGCCATGTGCAAAAAGGTCGAAGCGAATCAGACAATCTCCTACAGTTGTACCTATACGACAACGGAAGACGAATGGATCTGTACCTTACCGGTCGGTTATGCCGATGGCTGGTTACGGAAACATCAGGGAAGACTATGTTATATTGACGGACATTATGTCCCGTTTGTCGGCAGAATCTGTATGGACCAGTGTATGATTCATGTACCGGAAAAAATGAAAGACGGTACTGTTGTTGAACTGATCGGGCCGCACATTCCGCTGGTTCAGGTTGCCAAGGAACTGGATACGATTCCATACGAAATCCTGTGTACGTTATCGGACCGCATCGTCAGGACATACACTTACAACAACGAATACATATCCGAAGAACTGTTCCGTTATTAGGAACAGTTTTCTTATGGGCATTTTCCTTTATCTTTCCTTATCGTATTGTATAATTAAGAAAAAGGAGGATTATCATGGAACGTACGATTATTACTTACGATACCCACCACGGCAGCGCGAAAAAAGTTGCCGAACGAATCGCCCGTCACTTGCAATGCGAGTTTCTCGACATTGATACACCGTTTGAAGTAGAAAGTCTGAAAAACTTCGATAACATTGTGATCGTCTTCGGATTCCGCGGACCGTATACCGCACAACTGACAAAACTGTATCTTGACCGTGCCAAAGGGGAATTTACCGGTAAGAACGTAGTTGTCGTCGGAGAAGGATTATTCTCCGAGCAAGAATTTCCGGTAGTTGCCGAAGACATTCATTCCCGTCTGAACTGCCAGACGTTCCATACGTTCTTCATCAAAGGACAGTTGCGCGTTGATACCTTAACCAGAGAAGAAAAGATTCTGTTAGGAGAATTCAGCCGGATTACCGGTATGCAGATTACTGATATGGGAGAATTGAACCTGGAAGATGCTGACAGGATCGGCAAGGAAATCGTAACCATCTTCGAAAACAATCCGGTTACCCCACAAAAGCAAATAGAAGAAGACGGCCCGCAATGGGTATGTCCGCTATGCGGTTACGTCCACAAAGGTCCTACCCCACCGGCAGCATGTCCGTTATGCGGTGTCAAAGGCGAACAATTCACGCAGAAATAACAAAAGAGCCTCACGGCTCTTTTTCTATACGAAAAAAGAGGAGATTGCTCTCCTCTTTCGTTTCGGATTATTTAGCTAACTTAACCAGGCGAGCATAACGCTTTTCAGCAGCTTCCTGCGTCTTAGCGAATGCCTTGTCGGCTTCTTCAGCACCCAACTTAGCAACCAATTGTTTGTAACGGTTTTCGTTCATCAGGAAGTCATGGAACTTCGTGAAGTCCGGTTCCTTGGAATCGATTGTCAATGGGTTTTCCTTACGTGGGTCGAAACGGTACAGTGTTGTGTAACCGCAAGCAACGGCAGCCTTCTGAACCTTCTGATGGTTAGCCAAACCGCCCTTGATACCATGCTGATCACATGGAGCATAAGCCAGAATCAAGGATGGTCCGTTGTAGCTTTCTGCTTCCTTCAATGCCTTGATGGTCTGTGAAGGGTTAGCACCCATAGATACGGATGCAACATATACATGACCGTAAGCCATTGCGATAGCACCTAAATCCTTCTTAGCGGTTGTCTTTCCACCGGCAGCAAACTTAGCGATTGCCGCAGTCTGTGTAGCCTTGGAAGCCTGTCCGCCGGTATTGGAATACATTTCGGTATCCAGTACCAGGATATTCACGTTAACGTCGTTAGCGATTACGTGGTCTAATCCGCCGTAACCGATATCGTAAGCCCAACCGTCACCACCGACGATCCATACAGACTTACCGACTAAGTCACGTTCGTAACTCAGCAATTCCTTCACTGCTTCGTTCGCAGATGCCTTTACAGCTGCAACAACTTCGTCCTTGCAAGCTCTCTGTGCATCACGGTTATCACCGGCAGCGATGTACTTTTCAAATGCAGCCTTGCATTCCGGTTCAACAGCTTCCATGTTTTCTTCCATCAAACCTAAGATGCGAGCTGACTTGTAGTTGTTAGCCAATGCCATACCATAACCGTATTCGGCATTGTCTTCGAACAAACTGTTAGCCCATGCAACACCTTGTCCGTTTTCATCCTTGATGAACGGAGTAGAAGGAGTAGCAGAGCAGTAAATCATAGAACATCCGGTTGCATTGGATACCATCATATCCTTACCGAACAATTGAGATACCAGACGATAGTATGGAGTTTCACCGCAACCCGGGCAAGATCCGGATACTTCAAAGTACGGCTTAACGAATTGCATACCCTTTGGTAAATCGGTTGAGAAGTAATTTGTCTTGTATTCAACATGCTTGTACAAGTAGTCAGCCTGTTGTTCAACAACGTGTTGTTCCGTTGTATTCGGAACCATCTTCAAAGCCTTTGTCGGAGCCAGACATTCGGTTACGCACAATCCGCATCCTACGCAGTTTTCCGGAGAAACCTGGATAGCATACTTCATACCGGCAACCTTTGGTCCCTTGGCATCCGTAACCTTTAATTCAACAGGAGAAGCAGCAACTTCTTCATCTGTCAATAAGAAACCACGGATGGTTGCATGAGGACATACCATAGCACATTGTCCGCATTGGATACATGTTGTCGGATCCCATGACGGAACCATAGCAGCGATATTTCTCTTTTCAGCGAAAGATACTTCGTTACGGATGGAACCATCCAATAAGTTCCAGTTCAGGAAGTGGCTTGTCGGCAAATCGTTACCGTTCAGGTTGTTGATTTCCGTCAGATGCTTATCGAAGTAATCGTCACCGGTTGTAGCCTTGGCAGCAACTGTCAGGTTCTTCCATTCCGGCTTCACTTCTACACGTACCAGACCGTCTTTACCGGCATCGATAGCGTTGTAGTTCGCCTGAACGATTTCTTCACCCTTCTTGGAGTATGACTTCTTAGCCATGTACTTCATGTAACCGATGGAATCGGTCAAAGGCATAATCTGTTCATTCAAAGCGAAGAATGCAGATTGCAGAATCGTATTGGTACGACGACCCATACCGACTTCCGCAGCAATCTTGTTCGCATTAATTACGTAGAACTTCGCTTCTTTTTCTGCCAATCCCTTCAGCATTCTGTTTGGCAGGTGGTTTTCCAGCTTGTCAGCATCTACTGTAGTATTCAACAAGAATGTTCCGCCCTTCTTCAGGTTGCGAACCATATCGAACTTGAAGCAGTAGGTATCCAATGAGCAGGATACGAAGTCAGCTTCATCTACAAAGTATGTGGAACGGATCGGAGATTTACCGAATCTCAAGTGAGAACGGGTAACACCGCCGGCTTTCTTGGAGTCATATTGATAGTAACCCTGTGCATACAAGTCTGTGTTATCACCGATAATCTTAATGGAAGACTTGTTAGCGGAAACGGTACCGTCAGAACCCAAACCGAAGAACAGACATGATGTGTAATCGTATGTCAATGAGTAGTTCGGATCAGCTTCCAGATTCAGATGTGTCAGATCATCATTGATATTCAATGTGAATTCTTCACGTGGTGCATCTTTCAGCAATTCATCGTAAACAGCCTTGATATGACGAGGCTGGCAGTCCTTGGAACCCATACCGTAACGGCCGCCGACGATAATCAGATCCATATCCTTCAATGCTTCCAGAACATCCAGATACAACGGTTCTCTTGCGCCCATTTCCTTTGTACGGTCCAGAACGGCAATCTTCTTAACGGTTGCAGGCAATACAGCCTTTAAGTACTTGGCAGAGAACGGACGGTACAGGTGAACTTTTACCAGACCAACCTTTTCTCCCTTTGCGGTCAAGTCGTCAACAACTTCTTCTACTGTCTGTGTAGCAGAACCCATTGCAACGATTACGCGTTCAGCATCCTCAGCACCGTAGAATGTAAACGGAGCATAATTACGGCCGGTATATTCGGACATCGCCTTCATATACTTGGCAGCAATATCAGGAACTTTTGCGTAATGTAAGTTCTGAGCTTCCACACCCTGGAAGAAGATATCTTCGTTTTCATTACCACCACGGGTAACAGGGTTTGTATGAGGGTTCATTGCGTTCGCTTTGAAACGAGCCAATGCTTCCTTATCAACCAGACTTGCCATGAAGTCCTGGTCAACGACTTCAATCTTCTGTACTTCGTGAGAGGTACGGAATCCGTCAAAGAAGTGAATGAAAGGTACACTTGCTTCGATAGCGGTCAAGTGAGCAACACCGGCCAGATCCATAGCTTCCTGAACGGAATGTGATGCCAGCATACAGATACCTGACTGTCTTGCAGCATATACGTCTTCATGGTCACCGAAGATGTTCAGACTTCTCTTAGCCAATGAACGTGCAGCAACATGGAATACACCCGGCAGCAATTCACCGGCGCATTTGTACATGTTAGGAATCATCAGTAATAAACCTTGAGATGCAGTAAACGTAGTAGCTAATGTACCACCTTGTAAAGCACCGTGAACAGCACCAGATGCTCCGCCTTCTGATTGCAATTCAGCTACCTTAACGGTTGTTCCGAAGATGTTCTTGCGTCCTTCGGTTGCCCATTGGTCAACTGATTCAGCCATTGGAGATGATGGTGTAATCGGATAGATAGCAGCAAGCTCAGTAAACATATACGCCACGTGAGCAGCAGCTGTGTTACCATCCATAGACATTAATTTTTTTGTCATGTTTGCCTCCTTAAATTTATTAAGCGACAATATTATACTCCAAATGTTAAGGTATGTGAACATTTACGCACTACTCTTTTCCAATTTTCTGCAGGATTTTACGAATTACACGGTATAGAAATAGAAAGATACCGCAGAATGATTTATACTTATGAAAAAGGAAGTGATTTTATGACAACCATTGCCATCATGTACGATTTTGACAAAACTCTCTGTACCAAGGATATGCAGGAATACGGGTTCATTCCGAGCCTCAACATGAGTCCTGCCGAGTTCTGGCAGAACGTACAGATGCAGACGAAAGAACACAATATGGACAGTTGTCTTTCGTATATGTATTACATGGTAAAGTGTGCCAACGAAAAAGGAATGCCGATTACCCGGAGTCAACTGACAAGCCAGGGAAAAGACATTGAATTGTTTCCGGGTGTGGAAGACTGGTTTACCCGCATCAATGCCTACGGCTGGAAACGCGGCATTCAGATTGAGCACTATATTATATCCAGCGGACTGAAGGAAATCATTGAAGGAAGTCCGATTGCCCATGAATTTGAACGCATTTATGCCGGCGAATTCCATTACAACGAAGACGGTCATGCCGACTGGCCGGCAATGGCGGTAAACTACACCAACAAAACACAGTTTATGTTCCGCATCAACAAAGGTGCCCTGGAACTGTGGGATGATGCCATCAACGAGCAGGTCGACGAAAGTGACCGCCGGATTCCGTTTACCAATATGATTTATCTGGGTGACGGGATGACGGATGTTCCTTGCATGTCATTGGTAAAACGCTACGGCGGACATTCCATTGCCGTCTATCAGAAGAAAAAAGACGTCTGCAAGAAACTGATTGACCAGAACCGGATCAATTATTACGCACCGGCTGACTACCGTGCCAACCATCAGCTGGAAACCATTCTGTTTAACCTGATCGATAAGGTTGCGTTAGACGATAAACTGGCAGAAATCACCCTGGCACAACGAAAGAAGGATGCCAGATGAAACGGGCTCTGGTATTGTGCGGAGGCGGTGCCAAAGGTGCTTACGAAGCCGGCGTATACAAAGCTCTTCAGCAGGCAAACCTGCAGTTTGATATTGTCGTAGGAACGTCCATCGGAGCATTGAACGGTGCCCTGATTGCCCAGGGTGACATCAGGGAAATGATTGATTTATGGGAAAACCTGGAACTGGATCAGGTTATGAACGAAGGCATCAATTTTGACCTCAACTTTGATGCCATGTATGAACAGCGGGAACAGTTTCCGAAATTCATCAAATCGTACATCACATCCAAAGGAGCCGACACCGAACCGTTGCGTCAGCGCATCCGTTCAATGGCCAACCCGAAGAAAATCAAACGCCGCGGGATTACGTACGGTTGCATCTGCGTCAGATTTCCTTCCCTGGAACCGGTTTACATGACACTGGACGACATGCAGGAAGACGAGTATGCCGAATGGCTGATTGCCTCCAGCGCCTGCTTCCCGGCATTCCCCGTTCAGACCATCAACGGACAGAATTATATTGACGGCGGGTACTTTGACAACATGCCGATTCAGTTTGCGTATTCTCTGGGTGCCACGGAAATCATTGCCGTGGACTTGTTTAAGGAAACCCATCCGGAATATATCAGTCAGCCGGATATTACCTACATCCGTCCGTCCGAAGACATCGGATTTTTCCTGAATTTTGAAAACGAACGGTTCAAAAAAGTCATCGACATCGGATACAGGGACGGTTTAAAAGCCGTCGGACTGGCAAAAGGACACAAATATACGTTCTACAATTCCACCTGGACCCGACTTGGTGTACAGAAAACCTTGCAGCCGTTTCTCGATGCCATTCACCGGTATGACATGGAAGCAACACGACAAACGAAATATTTCATCAAACCGAATTCCCTGTCCCCAACCTTAACGGTAATAAAGAACGCCATCGGCGAATATACGGACAAATCCGAATATCTGATTGCGATCAGTGAGCTGGCAGGAACGATTTTCAGGATGGATCACACGCAGATTTACCATTACCACACCTTCCTGAAACAACTGAAGAAATCGGTAAAAGAAAAGCAGATGTGTTGTCAGCTGACCTTCGAGGCATCCAACCTGAGCGAACTGAAAACGCAGATTGCCAGTCTGGACGAACAGCAGGTCGTTTTATGGGCTATGAATCAGCTGCAATCCGAGACGCCGAACAACAAGCAGATGCAATGGATGTCCGCCTTGTATCCGAAATCCATGGCTGCAGCATTGTTTCTGACAACCTTATCATAAAGAAAATGCGGTTTTCACCGCATTTTTTATAACAGGATAATCCGATTGTCTTTTGCCTTCTGCAAA
>JABUSI010000070.1 GCA_021442745.1 Erysipelotrichaceae bacterium
GGAACTCTCGGAGGGATTCCCGGGTTCTTCACAACATATTCATAGTCCGTACGTTTCAGATGATCCGGGTGACCGCCATCGTATACGAGGATACCTTCGTTTTGCAACTGTTCTTTTTCCGCTATCGGTTTACTGTCTGTAAGAATCACTTCTTTACCGTGACGAACCAACAAACGGCTTACCGCAATTCCGCTTTTTGCTGCGCCGATAACCAATACTGTCATATTACATCGTCACTCCCATCAGAATTCCCAGCAAAGCCAGTCCGGCACCAATTGCCCAGAACATATGAACAACTTCCGTCTCTTTCATACCGCCCAGTTCAAAATGATGATGAATCGGTGCCATCCGGAAGAATCGTTTTCCACCCGTTAATTTAAAGTAACCGACCTGAATGATTACCGAAACGGCTTCTGCTACAAATACGCCGCCAATGATTACAAGAGCGATTTCCTGTTTCAGAACCATCGCCGAAGATGCCAGTACACCGCCCATAGCTAACGAGCCCGTATCCCCCATCATAATTTTTGCAGGGAAGTGATTGTAGTACAAATAAGCCAGCAAAGCCCCTAAGAATGATACCAGGAACATAGCAACGTCAAATTGGTTCTGACGGATGGCGAAGTACACAAACGGAATCGTTGCGCATGTCACCAAACCGGAACTTAATCCGTCCAATCCATCCGATAAGTTTACCGCATTTGTTTCGCCGGTAAACATCACAAAGACAAGCACAAAATAGAACCATTTCAGATCAAGAACCCAATGGGTAAAAGGAATCGAAACAGTACTCGGTGCAACGTTCCGGTACATTATAAAGAAGGTAACTGCAAGAACAGACTGCAATAGCATTTTATATCTCGGTTTCAAGCCTTCGTTATCCTTTTTTACTACGATAATAAAATCGTCAATGAATCCGACAAGACCGTATCCGACAAAAGCCAGTACTACCATTATCAGATTAAAATTCGTATATCCTTTCGGATTTAACACTAACAACACAGCCAATGGTGTCACGATAAACCCGATTCCTCCCATTGTCGGAATACCGGATTTTACTTTATGACTTTCCGGTCCCTCTTCCCGGATAACCTGACCAAACTTCAGTTTGTGTAAAAACGGAATCAATAGTCTGGTTACTATCAGGTTTCCTGCCAGGGAACATGCCCATGCCAGAAACAGCATTGTGTAATTCATATTCTAACCCCCTCTGAAATACAATCTTCTAGTTGCTTTCGTTCGACAGAACTACGCGGATTGTATCTGTGTTTTCTAATGTCGTCCCTTTTGGAATACTTTGTTCAACAACGTATCCGGCACCTTCGATTGTAACACCAATTCCGGTAATCTCCCAGAATTGATTGACATCTTTCCGGCTCCACCCGGTCATATCCGGCATTTTTATCTTGGTTAACGAAGTCATTAAGAAGATTTTCTGCCGTTTTGTCAGTTCCGTATCCGCTTCCGGATATTGTTTGAGTATCGTATCTCCCGTACCCAATATGATCAGTTTCACTCCGGACCCGGCCAGAGTACTTTTCGCAAAATCAGTGGTATGGTTCACAAGAGAAGGAACCGTATCCAGCAGTTTGGTAATTGTCAGATCATCTTCCTCCGTCTGTTCCTCCGGAATATCTTCTTCGTCACCCGTCAGATCGTTGTTCAGGTTCGTTACTTTGATTACCTTTCGGAAGAACCGTTTAATCGGATCCGTTTTATAATGCATGTCACTGTTATATTTTGCTTTGTAACAGAAATAGATAAATATCTGCGGGTCGTTTGCCGGCATACCGCAGGCAACCGATGTTATTACGTTGCTGCCATACCGGCCGTTTTCGAATACTTCCGCCGTACCGGTCTTGATTGCCAATGACATCCCACTTATTTTATACCATTTTGCGGTTCCGTATGTAGGGTCAGTGACAACTTTTTTCATAAGTTTCACAACTTGACGAGCCGTTTCCGGTTTGATTGGATTACCGACTACGGTTGGTTCTCCTTCATAAATGATTTCACCCGTATACGAATCCTGAATGTAATCAACAAAATACGGTTTCATCATGGTTCCTTCGTTAAAAATTGCGCTATAAGCCTGGAACATCTGCAGAGCGGTAACGGAAGAAGATTGTCCGTATCCTGTCGCAATAGCATCCAGCCCCGTATCCATATTCCGGACACCGGAAACATCTTTGACTCCATCTGTGTTAACCGGTTCAAAGAATCCGAACGCATCCAGATAATTTGACAATATGTCAGGATTGATTACATTCGTGATGATATCCGCAATTCCGGTATTCAAGGAACGGCAATAGGCCTGATCATATGTTATTTTCCCCCAGTTTGCGTTATTAAAATTACGAATGATACCATAGTTCTTGTTTGAATTTGCCCGTTTAAGCCGTCCGTCACTCGTGTAATCGATATAGAACGGACCGGAATTATATTTGGTGCTGCCGTTGTATTTTCCACTGTCAATTGCAGCTGCATACGTAAATGTTTTCATTGTGGAACCCGGTTCGTACGTAACAGAAGCCCCCAGGTCGTTATAGTTGCTGATTTCCATCTCGTTCGGGTTAAACGAAGGACTTCCTCCCCAGGCAAGCATCTTACCTGTCTTGACTTCCATCACGCCACCCCAGCAGGATTTACAGTTAAACTGTTTCGTTGTCTGCTGCATCAGCAATTCCAAAGCTTACTGACACTGTTTATAGATTGTCAGTACAACGTTATTTCCATTGGCAGCTGCCGTATACGATAACTGTGTCCCCAATAATGCATACCCGTTTGCATCCTGACTGTACACACGCTTTCCGTTTTTCCCGGACAAATACGCATTCAGCAGGGATTCGATTCCCATTTCACCGACTACAGCATCCAGATCAGAACTATATCGGGTATAACCAATCAAATGAGACGCAAAAGCGCCCAGAGGATAATTCCGGGAACTTTGTTCTTCAAATTCCAATCCATACAAACCCAGGTTTTCTATCTCGGCACGGGTTGCAGATGACAATCCCCTTCCCCAGACTCCGAACTCCGTCTGATACAGATTCTGATCAAGATAGCCGTAAATAGTATCACTGTCACACCCGAGAATGGAAGACAGTTTATCAGCATATTCTCTTTTTTGTTCGTACGGAACATATGCCGGTCTTCCTTCATAAGACGGACGCGAATTATCCAGAATCGCAATCAGATTATACGCCACACTGTCTTGCGCAATAATATTTCCGTTTCTATCCAGAATATAGCCTCTCCGGGCAAGAATTGTTTCAGAAGTAGTAGCTACCTCGCTGTACGCTGCCACATTCGTACCGGAACGGACGTGGTACCCGATTCCCGTTACAAAAAGGACATTGCCGATTACCAATGCCCCAACTACAGCTATCAACAGTGATAACCGCACCAACGAACGATTGTTTGCTGCGATGCGGGAACCTTTCCTAGTCATTACCCGTCACGACGACAATGTTATCACTGTACAGTTTCATGCCGTCGGCAGTCGCAATACTGACAATACGATCGTATGTGCTCAGCTGATTCACTTCCATCTGCGCCGTTTCATTTGCTTTTGTCAATGCTGCAATTTCCAATTCACATTCCTGACGAACAACGTTCAGATAGGAATTGTATGACCGTAGCCCTACGGACGTACACAGATATAGCAAAAACGAGAAAAAACAAACAATTGTTAATACCCGTTCCCAGTTGATTCTTCTTTTACGTTGTGCCACAAACTTCATCCTCTCTTTCGGATCACTCGCAGTTTTGCGGAATGTGATCGTGTATTTTCCTCCAATTCCTTCTCTGTCGGCAGAATTGGCTTTTTGCTGATTAATTCATATTCCGGTTGCGGAATCTCGTCCGGTTTCAACGGAATCCGCTTGTCGATTACAATTTCCGTTTTTTCTTTGAACATTGTCTTTACCATTCGATCCTCCAGGGAATGAAAGGTAATAACTGCCATAACACCATTAGGGTGTAATAACCCCATCATATCTTCCAGTGCGGACTTCAGTGAATCCAATTCATGATTGACTTCAATCCGAATGGCCTGGAAAGTTTGTTTGGCCGGATGTCCTTTTTTATTCAGAACCTTACTCGGTAACGCTTCTTTGATTACGTCAACCAGTTCAAATGTTGTGGAAATCGGTTTTTGCTGACGATGTTTTTCAATTGACCGGGCAATCTGCTTCGCAAACGGTTCTTCACCATACCATTTCAGAATACGAACCAGATCTTCATAAGAGTAATGATTCACTACATCGTATGCACTGAATTCAGTTTCCCGGTTCATTCGCATATCCAACGGGCCGTCAAAGCGATAAGAAAACCCACGTGTACCGTCATCAAACTGAGGGCTGGATACACCAAGGTCCAGTAAAATACCATCTGCACCCTCAATTCCCATATGGGCAAGATGTTCTTTTGCTGTCGCAAAATTATCATGAATCAGAACGTAATTCGTTCCGATTTCATTCAACCGTATCGCTGACTGTGATATGGCTTCCGAATCCAGATCAAACGCAATCAGCTTCCCTTCCGGGATTCTTTTCAATATTTCGCTGCTGTGACCTCCACGTCCCAGTGTTCCGTCGATGTACGTACCGTTTTTACGGATTTCCAGTGCGTCTATGCACTCCTTCAGCATGACACTATAGTGATTCATGTATCAGAAATCCAATTCTTCAATTAAGTCAGAAAGATTCTCCATCGTTTCTTCATCCATCGGTTCAAACAGTTCTTTGCTCCAGATTTCTACTTTTGATCCGACACCTACGATACAGCACTCTTTCTTGATATCCGCATGTTTAATCTGATTCGGTGCAAGGATAATTCTTCCCTGTGAATCAAATTCCACCGTTTTCTTATATCCGGTTAAGGCACGTACAACTGCTCTGGCATTCTTGTTACCTGACGGTAGTTGGTTCAATTTATCGACGGTTTTTTCCCAATCTTCTTCACTGTAGGCGTACAGACATTTGTCAAATCCTACCGTTATAACACAGCGATCACCAAAATACGAACGAAAACTGGCAGGCATTGCCAACCGGCCTTTTGTATCCATGTTATGTGAGTATGTACCAGTCAAATCAAAATCTTTCACCGTAATTCACCTTTAATTCACCACAAAACGCCTTTCGTTCACCACTATTATATACTTTATCAAACGAATTACAATAACTGATATACTTTTTTCTATAAAAAATATGCACGTGATATGTAATTTCGGGCATAAAAAAAAGATATCCGTAAGATTGGATATCTTTTGATTTTTTATTCAGGTCGAATCTGGATCCGCTCAATATGTACTGCGCGATGTGTGGATTCATCAATGCAGACTTTAACTCCGCAGAAAATACCGGGATTGTCTGCAACCGTATATTTTGTTTTTTCTTCCGTCAGCATCCGCGTCAGCGTTTCCCGGATATCCCTTCCCAGTACGCTTTCATATGCACCGCACATGCCGGCATCGGTAATATAAGCACACCCGTCTGCTATCATTTCATCAGCAGTCTGCACATGTGTATGGGTTCCCACGACGACTTCCAAACGATCTTTGAAATACCGCATGAATGCAATTTTTTCACCGGTTGCTTCCGCATGAATATCCACAAAATGAACGTCGCAAGGATATTCACTCAGTAATCGTTCCATCGTCGTAAAAGGACTCTCGCTGCAGTTATCCATAAAAACTTTACCGCAAAGATTGAAAACTCCTACCTTCAGCCCTTTGCAGTCGACCACAATCGCCGGTTTGCCGGGTTCTGTAGGAATCAAATTTGCAGGCCGGATCATATTCGGAAGATACTCCATATACTCCAGGATTTCGCTTTTGGAAAACGTGTGATTTCCCATCGTGATGACATCAATTCCCAAAGAAATCAAAGACTGATAAATCTTTTTTGTGATTCCTTTCCCGTGAGCACTGTTTTCCCCGTTCGCAATGACCAGGTCGATTTCGTGTTTTTTCATAAGACCCGGCAGTAATTCTGTAACGACTTTGCGTCCGCTTGCTCCGACAATATCACCGATAAACAGAATGTTCATGATTATTTTGCAATTTCCGTAGCACGTGTTTCCCGAACAACAGTGATTTTAATCTGACCCGGATATGTCAGTTCACTCTCAATTCGTTCTTTGATTTCGCGGGCAACACGTTCACAATCCGCATCCTTCAAGCGATCCGGCAATGCCATAACACGGATTTCACGGCCGGCTTGAATCGCAAAGGAACGCTCAATTCCATCAAAACTGTTCGCAATCTTTTCCAGATTCTCCAGACGATTGATGTAGTTTTCCATGGACTCATAACGAGCACCCGGACGAGCAGCACTTAAAGTATCCGCTGCTGCCACCAGATTGGAAATCAATCCCTTAGGTTCTACATCACCGTGGTGTGCTTCAATCGCATTTAACACAACCGGATGTTCACCATGCTTTTTGGCAACCTTGACACCAAGTTCCACATGGCTTCCTTCCACTTCAAAGTCAATCGCTTTACCGATATCATGCAATAAACCGGCACGTTTTGCCAGATTCTGATTCAATCCCAGTTCGGCAGCCATAATTCCCGCAAACGTTGCAACTTCAATACTGTGCTGCAAGACGTTCTGACCATAAGAATAACGATAGCGCAAACGTCCGATTAACCGTACCAGTTCACGATCCATTTTGCCTAATCCGAGTTTGAATACTGCATCTTCACCGGTCTTCTGAATCACTTCTTCCAGTTCCTTTGTCATCTTGGAAACAACTTCTTCAATACGTCCCGGTTGAATCCGTCCGTCTTTGATCAAATGCTCCAGAGTCAGTCTGGCAATTTCCCTGCGAATCGGATCGAAGCAGGAAATCGTAATGGTTTCCGGTGTATCGTCAATAATCAAATCGACACCCGTTGCCTGTTCGATTGCACGGATATTTCGTCCTTCACGGCCGATAATACGACCTTTCATTTCTTCGGTAGGAAGACCGACAACACTGATTGTACGTTCCATTGTTTCTTCTTGCGAATATCTCTGGATTGCTAACGCAATGACGTTTCTTGCGATTTCCGCACTCTTTGCCTTAGCTTCTTCTTCCTTATCCTTAATATATGCTGTCATTTCGTTTGCGGTTCTCTTTTCAACAATCGCAAACAATTCTTCTTTTGCTTCTGCTGCACTCATGCAGGCAATGCGTTCCAATTCAGCAACCTGACCATCAATTTTGGTCTGTAATTGTCGCTCCATCTTTTCCAATTCTGATGCTTTTACTTTTAATTGCGCGGCTTGATCGTCTACTTAAACAGCA
>JABUSI010000273.1 GCA_021442745.1 Erysipelotrichaceae bacterium
TCGTAACGATATACCGTATCCGGAAACAGCAGTTTGTTGATAGTCCGGCGAAGCGGCGTATCCACGGAAGAGTACGCCCCCTTCATTTCGTTATATACCACACCGTTAATCAGAAGATCGCTCTCTGCATCCGCTAATTCATGATGCCATCCTTCCTGTAAAAACGTCTCTTTCTTGGTATCGATATTCGTATGGAATACCGCATCCATATAGACATCCATCAGATTCAGGAAGTCTTTGTTGTTCTTGCTGGATACCGGATATACCGTCTTATCCGGGAACGTCATCGCATTCAAAAACGTCTGCATGGAACCCTTCAGCAATTCCACAAACGGTTCCTTCACCGGATACTTCTTCGACCCGTTCAGCACGGAATGTTCCAGAATATGGAAAACTCCCGTATCATCATCCGGTAACGTCTTGAACGCAATGGAAAACGTCTTGTTCATTTCCCCGTTGTTCATCCACAATACTTCCGCACCGGTCTTTTTATGCTTCAGTTGCACCGCCTTCGCGTGCAATTCTTCTACTTCCCGCTCATTGACGAACTCAAAAGCGGGACAACAAGTAAAATCCATAATTGATCTCCTTTCGCTGTCGCTATTCTATGATACTCGTTATACAAAGGAATGTCTATTTTCTTTTCGGCGATACCAGATTATAACTCTCTTTTACCAGCCGATAAACAAGTTCTTCATCCATATACGACGACAATACCAGACTGACCCAGTATTTCTTGTTCATATGGTAGGCCGGAAAAACGAGTTTATAATCCGTATGCTTCTCAATCGATTCCGCGGACAGTTTGATGTTCACCGCATCCACCGTCCCTTCCTGATCGATTCCGAACTTCCGGTACGGCACTTTCATCATCAGCGCAAACCATTTGTCCGTAACCGGATGATAAAACGCCATCGCACCTTCCCCGTCCGAGAACGGATGCTTCCCCTGTACACCAAACAGCTGTTGTATATTTCGCGCAAAGGTTTCCGCCAGCGGACTGACCGTCGCACAATACCGTTTCACGCTCTCCAGCAAATCCTCTACCAGTTCCTTCACTTTCCCGACATACTCCCCCGTCGAACCCGTGACATAATACGGCAGATACTCTTCTTCCAGTTCAACATCATATACTCCGACCTGAAACGTATGATCCGTATATTCCACAACAACATTCAGCGTATTGTCCAATAGCTGTTTTTCATATACGTACAGTGTATCCTTCTTCACAAACCCGAAAGACTCCAGAGCAGATTCATCAATATTCCACCCATCCGTTCTGTGTATGGTCCGCATCACATTCATCCTTTCTGTTGCCTATGATATAGTATCATAATTCCTTAATTTCATCTTCTTATTATTCTCTCTTCTTTTTTTGCTTCATATCCTTTTATCAATTTCTATTTTTAATCCTCCGCTGGCCCAAGAATCAAATATTCTATAAAACAATTTTAACGGCATCATAAATAATCCTGTGGTGTGGTAACCCCTATAACGCCTTCTGTGGTTTTAAATTACCTATTACACTTTGTGGCCAGGCTATTACAGTTGTGTGGTTTGGCTGTAACACCTCTGTGGTTCACTTAAAATACCTCCTATTCTAAAATAGTGTTGTCCAATCCACTAATAGAACAGGAGGTATTTTTATTATATGTCATTGAATCGTTTTGTCTCAACCATTCTTAACATCAGTCCGGACCGAATACTGGACCTTGATGTACTGGAACATCAGGATTCCAGCGTTTCCGTCTATGTCCGTCTGATCCCGGACTCAACCACCGTGTGTCCTTTATGTAAAGGAAACGTATACATTCACGGATACACACCCAGAAAGCTTGTCCACGCTGTCTTATCCAATCGTAACTGCACGATTCACTACCGGCAGCGCAGATACCGCTGCAGATCCTGTGAATACACATTTAAAGAGAACAACCCCTTTATAAACTCTTCGGAAAACCTTACCTACGAGACGAAAATAAACATTCTTAAAGATCTTAAAGCCCCGAATATGACTTACACATATGTCAGTAAAAGGTATAACGTTTCCACTACTAAGGTTCTCCGTTTATTTGATAAACACGTCTCTATACCCCGGAAAACGCTTCCTGAAGTACTTTCCATGGATGAACACTATTTCCCGGAATCCGATTACGATTCTCTGTATTGTTGCCTGTTGATGGACTTTAATACCGGTGAACTGATTGATGTTCTGCCTGACAGGAAGAAAGAGTATCTGGATTACTACTTCAATGATATCCGGAACTCCACACTGGATGCATCAACATCGTCAAGCGAACTTGATAACGTAAAGTACTTGTCTATTGACTTGTACGAACCATATAAAGATATCGCACTTCAGTACTTTAAGGATATTGTCATCTGTGCTGATTCCTTTCACGTTCTTGAGCATCTGACAAAGGCTTTCCGAAACGTAAGACTGAAATGCAGAAGATCCACACAGGATGAGGACATTGCCTATCTGCTTACCAAGTTTTCCTATGTCTTTGACCATGACACGGATCTGGATAACGCTGCTAAATATAATAAACGGTTTCACCGCTATCTGAACAGGCGGCAGATTCAGGAAATCTGTTTCCGGCACTTCCCCGAACTGAAGAAAGCGTATGATTTGAAAGAAGGCTATATTCACTTTAATAATACAGCTACTGTATCCAACGCGGCGGAACTGCTTGCTGCTCAGATTGTAGCCTTCGCTGACTGTGGCATCAGAGAGTACATTGAATTCTATAATCTTCTTATCCACTGGAATAAGGAGATTGTGAACTCCTTTACCATTATCAACGGGCGCAGAATCAACAACAGTTACATTGAATCCCGAAACAGGTTACTGGAACTGTTAATACAGAACGCCAACGGCTTCCGTAACTTCAAAAGGACAAGAAACCGCATACTCTACTGCTTCAACAAGAATGACAATTTCAAAATCTAAAACACTATAAAACCCTGTGGAAAGGACATTGGATGTCAGCACTTTGACATCCTTTTTTCCTGTTTAACCACAGGGCTGTTACAGGTATACCACAATCTGTTATAGGCCTACCACATATTGCGTTATAGGGTAAACACAATACTGTTATTGCTTGACCACGGGATTATTTACTATCCCATTTTAACAAAATAACGATTCCACCTTGTGGAATCGTTATATCTTCTACTCTTCTTCATTCTTCCAAACTATCAGTTCATCCCCAATCCACAGTAAGGAGCTTGGAATTCCTTTCACGTACAATTCGTTCCGAATCGTTTGACTAAGAGCATCTCCGCAACGAAGCGGATTTGTCTCCAAGGAATACTCATTCAACATTGTAAGACTGAGACTTTCCCCTTCGTACACTGCCTCGAAAACATGCCCAAGAAGAATATCATATGCATATGTTTTACGGTTTATTAATTCTCCGTTAAAATACTCTTCCGATGCACTTGTTAGGATATTCGTGTCGTAAAAATAACGGATTTCTTTGCCACTTGGGTATACGATTTTGCTAATGATATCATCATATTCCGCTTCCATTGTAATCGTTACTTTTTGTTTCTCCGGAAGATATGTCAATCGTTTAATACATTCACCCTCCCGGTCGTATACTTCAATCGAATTTCCCGAAAGGGCAAACACCTCTCGAAACATTTCTTCATTATATTCTGTAATTGGAATGACAAAATTATACTCTTCATCAAAATACCCGTTCCACTCTTTGTTACTGAAATCTGTATATGTATAAATACCATCTACATTTTTCAAGATTTTTTGCCTACCTCGATTCGTAATACTGATTTGATCTATTTTTTCTTTCCTTAAGGCATCCACAAGAAACGAGTTCACGTTCTTTAAATCCTCATTGAAATTTCTTGTTCCGTCATTAAATCCGGAAGAGTCTTTCTTTGGATCGAATGTTACCTCAAGAAAATCTGACCCCACATATTCAGACTTTCTGTAAGAATCTTCGTTGGCATAATATCTGTTTGTGCGGATATCACAACTATTTGATGTTATATTAACTTTTGTCTCCAAATATGCCTCACTCTCAAGGATAGACGTATAATAAAATGTCTCATCCTTTTGAGGATTATCACTTGATTCTGTTTCTCTTGTCGTACAACGAATTGATACAGAATACACAGGATTTTCATTTTCATATATATCCGATGAAATATTCCACTTCTCCATCACGATTTTCATGCTACTATTCAGTATACTATCAATATCATCTGCCATCTTGCGGTTCTCTACTGTGTTAACATTCCCAACCACACCGTACGCATATTGACTGCCACTAAAAATATCGGTTACTGTAACTTTTGACATTAAGTGCGTAATCACATTTGCGACTATCCAAAAAAACACTCCAAGCGCCAACATACACATAACCTGTATTCTTAATAAATGAAAAAGAGAGTGATGCGCACTATATTCTACAAGCCTTTCGTATCTACTTTGTTCCTTCATGATTGTTTCTTGTCTTTTTACTCTATAAATCTGCACTGATTTTCTTGATATCTTTCTTAATAATTTGCGTTAAGGCAGCGGAAGAATACACATCGATATAAGACAAAAACGTGGTGTTATAGTTTAGGATATCCATAACTGTGGCTAAAACTCTTTTACCTAGGCCTACATTGTATACATTTGCAAATATATTAATTAATGTGCTTCCTATACTCAGCCCTACTAATAATCCTGTTTTTTTCATATCTTTCTCAATGAGATTTATATACTTGCCATATTTTTTCTTTATTTTAATATAATGATTTTTCATTTCTCCGACA
The DNA here is from genome assembly GCA_021442745.1 of Erysipelotrichaceae bacterium. Lineage (GTDB taxonomy): Bacteria > Bacillota_I > Bacilli_A > Erysipelotrichales > Erysipelotrichaceae > RGIG4607. The sequence continues at coordinate 4,786 of JABUSI010000273.1, forward strand.
GTACTTATGATTGACTCATTGATTTTTCTAAGTTTATTTTCAACACTTATTTTTAGTGAATTGAGTTTATTCATTAATTTCGATGCCGATGCCGCCGTATTGATTATACTTGCAAGACCGTAACAAATGGATATAGTTACCAACGCAACACCGCTTGTACTCAGTCCCAGGATTCCTATAATAACCCTTGCTGCCAAAGTCAATTCGCTCTTCCATTTTGTCTTGCTTTTACACCCAAACGGATCCACACGATTGACCGGATCATTGATGCAGTAACTGTACAGGTTTGACTCCAGAATCTCTGCCAAAGGGTCTACTCCTATCGCCACTTCATCACTGTTGATAAACCGTCGTACAACCGGATCGTAATATCTGCTGTGCAGCCAGTAGAATCCGCTTTCTTCATCATACCGGTATCCGCGGTACCGGTAAGGATTGATTCGCGCGATCGGCGTCAGATCGGATTCGTTCAGAATCTTTCCCCAGCTGTCATATTCGTATTCACCGGCTGTCGTGCCGTTTCCATCTGTTATCCCTATAATATCATGTTGTCCGTTTCTCTGATAGTAGTACTTTTCATTATTGTATGAAAAAGATACCACGTTGTCGTTTTCATCGTATTCATATACTATCTGCTGACTCACAATACCATCGCCATCCGTACGGTACTGCATCATAACCTTCGTCCCGTCCGTAATATACCATTCCGTCATACCGTCAGAAAACTATTTCTTTGTCCGTATGCCGTTTTCATTATACGAATACCGCACCTGCAGGCTTCCGTCCGTTATCGTTTCCAGCTGCCTTCCGGTTCTGTAGCCAAACTGCTTCCCGTCATAATACGTAATCGGATTTCCCGCAGAATCATACACGATACCGTTTCCGTTGAAGGACGTCAGCTGATCCTTACGGTTTCCGTTTCCATACGTGTACGTATCCGTATCCAGTAACTGATTGGTACGTAACGAATACGTTTTGGTCAGAAGAATATTTCCTCCGCTGTCATACGTATATTCACACCGTACGCCTTCCTCTTCATTGGTTTCTTCCGTCAGTTGTCCCAGGCTGTCATAGACGTATTCCCGTTTCCCGTTATACCTGTCTCTGATTATTTCGATTCTTCCTGAATCATCATACACATAGCTGAACGATGAGGTAACCGTCCCGTTTCTTTTATTGGTGTACGATTCCATCCGGTTGGTCGTATGGGTACTGTCTTTGTCCGCATATACGATAACGGCGGTATATACTTCACTACCGTTTTCGCTGGCCTGTTGTTGTGTAACCCGTCCGAATCCGTCCCTGACATTCTGCTTGACCGTATCGTCCCACACAACAGATTGTACTCTGTCATTACTGTCATACTGATATGACGTTTCCGATACCATGTCATCCTTCCGTACCGTTTTACTTAACAGTACCGTATCGGCCCCGTTGAACGTATAGTCGATGGTGGTTCCGTCACTTCGTACTTCCCGGTCTATCCATCCGTCATCCCGGTACTCATACCGTGTTGTGACATCATTGTTCCGATCCGTAACGATACCCGTTTTCCCGCTCTGCGTATAGTTCCACCGGTATGCCGTCTGTCCGTTTTCTCTCACTTCCGTAAGGTTCCCCGCAGAATCATACACGTATTCGATACAATCCCCGTTACTGTACGTCTTCTTATGAAGCTTATCATTATACGGCAGATACTCATACGATACGATTTCCTGATTCCCTACGGAGATACTTTCCACGTTTCCGAACGAATCGTACTCCAGGTGATACTCCACAGTTCCGTTATCCGTATTGTATCGGACGGTTACCGGTTTCCCGTTCTCATACGCATATTCCGTATACGAGTTCCCTTTCTGTTTCTTAATCAGGTTATCTCCCGCGTCGTAGTAATACAGTGTTTCCTGATTTTGCGGATCGGTCGTCTTTGTCAGTAAACCCCTGTCTTCGTCAAAGGTAAAGCGCAACGTTCTTCCCGTATCATCGGTATACGACGATACATAATTCGTATTTTCCTTTTCAAACGTACCTTCCGGCAGACTTACGTTACCGTCCGTTGTTTCCGTACCAGTCAGATTACCTTCCTCATCATACACGTACACCGTTACCGTACCGTCCGCATCAACATGACGGTTCACGTCCCCGTTGCCGTTGTACTCGTAGTGCTCCGTTACAGGAACACTGTATCCGACCCTTGTGTAAGTGATGTCCTCCACAAGATCATCTTCATTGTACGAATAAACTGCTGTATTTCCGTCGTAATCCTGTTGCCGGATCAAAAGTCCCTTCTCATCGTACTCATACATGGTACCGAATCCCGCTTTCAACATCTGCGCATTGTCAAAGATGACGCTGTTCTTACCCGCATAGTAGAATAACCGGTATTCAATCTTCGTATAGTCGCATGGTGCAACGGCACTTCCCGACACGTACTGCCACTGATCCGTCTTACTGCTTACTTCGATATACGTACTGTGTGCTTCTTCTGCAGAATCGTAGAA
>JABUSI010000260.1 GCA_021442745.1 Erysipelotrichaceae bacterium
GGATTTCCGGATAAGGTTCCTGCCTGATACACCGGACCGCTTGGTGAAACCATTTCCATGATTTCTTTTTTTCCGCCATACGCACCGACCGGCAATCCGGCTCCGATAATCTTACCGAAACAAGCCATATCCGGCACGATACCGAAGTATTCCTGTGCCGAACCGTATCCTAACCGGAATCCCGTAATGACTTCATCATAAATCAGCACGATGCCTTCTTCGGTACACAACTGCCGTAGTGCCAGCATAAACTCTTTGTCTGCTTCCACCAGTCCCATGTTGCAGGCAACCGGTTCGATAATAATACAGGCGATTTCGTTTCGGTTGGCGTACACTTTTTCTTTTACGTCTTCGATATCGTTATACCGGCATACCAGCGTATGTTTCACGAAATCGACCGGTACACCCGGACTGGTCGGTTCATTGAACGTCAATGCCCCGGAACCGGCCTGTACCAGAAGACAATCGCTGTGTCCGTGATAGTTTCCTTCAAATTTGATGATTTTATCTTTTTTCGTATACCCTCTGGCTACCCGGATGGCACTCATCGTGGCTTCCGTACCGGAATTGACCATCCGTACCATATCAAGGCCCTTGTACGCTTCGCACATCATCTTAGCCAGTTGTACTTCTTTTTTCGTCGGCAAGCCGAAGGAGGTTCCCTTACGGAATATCTCTTCGATGCCTTCGTTCAATACGTCATTGCTGTGACCGAGAATCAACGGTCCCCAGCTGGAAATGTAATCGATGTATTCGTTGCCGTCTTCATCAAACACATGACTTCCTTTTCCGTGGTCGATAAATACCGGTGCCATCTGTACACTCTTGAATGCCCGTACCGGCGAATTTACGCCACCGGGAATGTACTTTACCGCTTCTTCATACGTGTTACTCATCTTACAGACCTCTCGCTACTTCCAGCGCAAAATACGTAATAATCATATCCGCACCGGCCCGTTTGATCGCAATCAGGGATTCTTCAATCACACTCGGATTCATTAACCCGTTCGTCACCGCCATCTTCAGCATCGCAAATTCCCCCGATACCTGATACGCACACAACGGCATATTAAACGTTTCGGAAGCTTCCTTAATGACATCCAGATACGCCATTGCCGGTTTTACCATAATGATATCCGCTCCTTCTTCGATATCCGCCGCAATTTCCCTCATGGCTTCCTTGCCGTTATGATAATCCATCTGATACGTTTTTCTGTCCCCGAATGACGGAGCGGAATGTGCCGCTTCCCTGAACGGTCCGTAATATGCCGACGCATATTTCGCACTGTATCCCATAATCGGTAACGTTTCGTATCCGGCTTCATCCAATGCCGACCGCAATGCCTGAATGTGACCGTCCATCATATCACTAGGGGCAATCATATCAATTCCCGCTTTCGCATACGAAACCGCGATCTTCTGTAAATATTTCAGCGTTTCATCGTTTTTCACATAACCGCATTCATCCAGAATACCGCAATGGCCATGCGACGTATATTCGCACATGCAGACATCTCCGATTACGTACATGTCCGGACAATAGGCCTTAATGGTACGAATTGCATTCTGTACGACACCATGGTCATGGTACGCTTCCGAACCGACTTCATCCTTATGATCCGGAATTCCGAACAGAAGACACGCCTTTACACCGGCTGCATTCATTTCATCCACCACTTCATGCAGTCTGTCACAGGAATAATGATAGTTTCCCGGTAACGAAGAAATTTCATTTCGGATTCCCGTTCCTTCCACAACGAAAACCGGATAAATCAGATCTTCCTTATGAAGAGTCGTTTCCTTGATTAAATTGCGGATAACCGCATTACTGCGCAACCGTCTTCCTCTGTAAAAACTCATAAATCTTCCTCCACTAACTTCACCATTGCCGATTTATCCGCAACGGAACTTTCCAGTATTCTGACCTCGCCGTACGCTTTACGGATGGCTTTGGTCGTGTGTGCCCCGATGGACACAAACGTATCAATCACCGCATCACTTGCTGCATGATACCGCTCTACCGAACTTGCCGACGTAAACAGACCATACCGGTAATGCTTTGACGTGTTTTCAATCGAAACCGATGCGTTTTCATACACCACCAGCTCTTCTTCACAGATATCCACGTTACTCGGTAAACTTCCCCGTACCAGTACCATCGGTAAATCGGAAGCCACTTCTTTATTGATACATGCACTATCCGCTTTACTCGGCATACAATCCGTCACAAGTCCGTAAGATGCCAGCGTATCCCTTGTCTTTTCACCGATGCACACAAACTTCGAACCGCTTAACTTCCGGATGTCCTGCATCTTCGAAATGTAATTTTTCATAAACCCGACCACACCGTGTTTGGACGTAAACACAAAGGTTTTCGGTAAATCCGGAATATCGGCATCCAGATACCGCACGTTACCCGTAATCACTTCTTCCACCGAACACTGCGGTAAATGGTCCGTAAAATAATGATCTTCCCCGACCATCGTTGCCAGTACTTTCGGACGGTTTCTCATTTTATCATAGAAATTCAATACCGGTTGCATCGTCACCACATTACCGACAACGATGATTCCCGGATTTTCCAGCGGATCCTTCTCAAATTCTTCCAGAACACCATCTAATGTGGAAACCAGTACCTTCTGATCTTCCATGCTCGCCTTGGAAACAATCGCTACCGGAGTAGACGGATCTTTTCCTGCCGCCAGTAATCCGTTGACGATATCATTTCTTCTTGCCATCGACATCAAAAATACATACGTCCGGGTATCGTCCAGCATTTCTTCAAAACAGAAATCCCTCATCGTATCCTTAGCCAGTACACCCGTATACACACAGAACGAATTGGCTAATCCCCGATGGGTAATCGGAATGCCCGCATATGCTAATCCTGCCATCACCGAAGACAATCCCGGTACAACCTCAAAATCCACACCGGCATCATACAATGCCTGTCCTTCTTCGCCTCCCCGGCCGAATACGTACACATCTCCACCTTTCAGGCGGACAACCGTATCATATTCTTTGGATTTTTCCACCAGCAACGCATTCATTTCTTCCTGCGGGATAGCATGATTGTGAGCTTTCTTCCCGGCATATATCAGCTCACAGCCGGCTTTGACTTCCTTCAGAATCCGGTTATCAATCAATTGATCGTAAATCATACAATCCGCTTTCCGGATACATTCCAATGCCTTCACCGTATACAGGTCCAACGCACCCGGTCCGGCACCGATCAGATATACCTTACCCATGGTTTTCCACCTTCTTTTTCAACTCCAAAGCCAGATTACGGATATTCTCTTCAATCTGTTCCGTAAACCAAGCTTCTTTTCTGACAATATATAACGATTCATCCCCGCACATCGCATAAACGTGACAGCCGCATTCATCCGATTCCACATGACACGCCACCGGCAGATGACAACTGCCGTTTACCGTTTCCAGAAACAGCCGTTCGTACTGCATTCTTTTTGTCGTCAGCGGATCGACAATCCGTTCAATCAGCGGTAAATATTCGCAATCCTTATGCACCTCAATGGCCAGGATTCCCTGTCCGCAAGCCGGAATCATTTCTTCATACGTAAATACTTTCCCGATCCGATGCGTCAGATTCATCCGGTTCAATCCGGCCACTGCCATCACAATCGCATCGTATTGCCCGTCATCCAGTTTCTGCAAACGGGTTAAAATGTTTCCCCGGATATCCCGGATATCCAGATCCGGCCGCATGGCCAGTAACTGCGCTTTTCTTCTTGCCGAACCCGTTCCGACAACTGCCCCGGCCGGTAATTCTTCCATGCTGTGGTACTTGTCGGAAAATACGATACAATCCCGGGCATCGTTACACGCAATCGTTCCCGTTAATACCAGATCTTCTCCCAATTCCGACGGCATATCCTTTAAGGAATGCACCGCCAGATCAATCGTATGTTCCCTCAGTTCCTTTTCGATTTCCATCGTAAACAAGCCCTTGGACCCGATGGCACCCAAAGGACGGTCCAGAATCCGGTCTCCTTTGGTAGAAATGACTTGAATCTGTACGTTTAACGTATCGTTAATCGTTTCCAACGCCTGTTTTACTTCTTCACTTTGCGCCAGTGCCAGCGCTGAACCTCTGCTTCCGATAATCATTTCTCATTCCCCTTGATACCCGTTAATTGTAACACCAAATCCACCTGATTTTCATCTTCCATCACTTCTTCACTGACGGCACAGACGGACGCCGTTGCCATTCGCACAAACGTCGTATGCAAGACTTTCCGTAAAATGTGTTCTTCCCTGGCATCCAGTGTCAGTTTGGATACCAACGTATCGTATGTATTCTGATAAATTTCATCATAGCGCTGACGAATCTGCTTCTTCAGATTGTCTCCCTTCATCGAACGCAATTCATGAAAGATTTCCTGTGTTGCCCTCTCCGATTCTTCTTCAATCTTCGTCACCAGTTCCTTACGAACGGATAATTCCTGTTTCGCAACGTCTTGCAGCTGATCCATCGCAACCAGAGAAACACCTTCCAACTCCTCTACGGAAGACTCAATATCCCGTGGCATTGCCAGATCCACACATACCAGCGGCTTAAGCAGACTCAGCTTCTCTTTGGTGAAAATACAGTGCGGACTACCCGTAGCACTCACCAGAATATCACACGCTTCCAAAGCAGCATACCGGTCATCAAAAGAGACATACGTAACCTTGTCATTCAAAGCCGTCTGTACCTTTTCGTACGTCCGGTTGACCAGAACAATCCGATATCCTTCCAGATACTTCAGCATCAGCTGACTCATTTCCCCGAACCCGCACACCATAATCACGCTGTCGTCTTTCAGGTGTTTTTTCAGATACATATAGGCAATGTACGATACGGATAACGGATGACTGCTTAACGCATACGTACTTCTCATGTTCTTTCCAAAGGATAAGACACGCTGAAAAATATGGTATAACTCCTTGCAACCGAATTGATGATGTAACGTAAAATCCAGACTTTCCTTAATCTGATGCAATATCTGGTCTTCTCCGATGACTAAGGAATGAATGCCGCAGCTGACCTGCAGTATATGCCGCAAGGCATCCTCCTGTTCATATACGTACAATCCCGGATCTTCACTGTGGAAGTAGTCCAGAATCTGATTTTTCACCCAACTGCCCTCTTTATCGTCATCCAGAATGCAACAGACTTCCGACCGGTTGCACGTTGATAACAGTAAACAAGGTACTTGAAGCTGCACGGAAAAAGCAAGCTTATCACTGTCCCGGAAGTAAAAAGCTTTTCTTGTATCCATATCACATACGGTATGATCCATACCACAAACGACAAACTTCATACACATACCTCTCATTTAGTAAAAGCTACGCGCAAAATGCGCGCAGCTTTTTATGAATTCTGATCTTATAAACTAGTCACGTGGTCCGGCATGCGGATGATCCTTCAATGGGATCAGGTGGCTGTTACCACGTTGTTCGGATTCAGCCCAGTAAATCTGTTCAGCTACCAGGCATTCCGGATTCAGTTCTACACCTTCCAGGATCATTTCCTTGAACTTATGGTAACCGGCCATATCGATCAAGTGACCGCCGTGTAAGTATTGAGGCTTGTTGTCCATTACCCATGCAGAGAACTTTGTCCAGTTACCGAACATCTGCAACAATGGTTCTTCCTTGATCCAGTTCAGGAACAGCTTACCTGCACGCGGATCCTTCTTACCGGTACGTCCGCCTAAGGTTACGCGGAAGAACTTATCTTCAGCACGTGTCCATGCACCGGTAGGACATGCGATAACACATTCACCGCAACCTACGCAGCAGCAGGTATCCTTATCGATCTTACCGTGAGCGTTCAATGACAATACGCGGGTAGCGTGATGTCCGCATGCTTTTGCGCAGGCACCGCATCCGATACATCTTTCCGGATGGTATGTCATCTTGGAAACACCCATGATACCGAAATCGTTGAAGTTTGCTTTTGCACAGTCATTCGGGCATCCTGCAACAGCTATCTTGATATGATAGTGAGAAGGGAAGATCAACGGTTCGATCTTACGAGCTATGTCGGTTGTATCGATGTTCGCCTTGATACAGTGACGGTTACCGATACAAGCCATGATGTTACGGGCACCGATGGTCGGATAACCGCTCTTCGGATCCCATTCTACCTTTTCCAGACCGATACGGTTCATATCGGTATTGGATTGAGCCTGAATCTTCTGAATGTATTCAGAGATGTATTCGTTTACAGCAGGAATATCCTGATACTTGATACCCATTGCGTTCAAAGTCTGACGGGTACCGATATGGAACAAACCATCGCCCCATGTCTTTGCGACGTGCTTTACAACGTCCAGCAAATCCGCATCCATCAGGTTACCAGGCAAACGTAATTGAAGCATGAATTCTCCAGGAACTTTGGATTGTCTGAAGCAATTCATTCTGACCTTTTTTACATTAATATCTTGATTCATATTGCGCCTCCTAGTCAATTAAGTCCTTAGCTTGCGTATAGTTGAAAACAGGACCGTCCAAGCATACGTAAACTTCGTCAATACGGCAGTGACCGCATTTACCGATAGCACAAGACATCTTTCTTTCGAAAGAAACCCAGATTTTTTCCACAGGAACACCGGCCTTCATTGCAGCCAATGCCGTGAACTTCATCATTGCAGGAGGACCAACGATAACGACTTCGTAGTTGTCACCGAAGCTTGCATAGTCAGCCTTACCGACATATTCTGTCGTGAAACCAACGTTCCATCCTTCCTTCTGGTCTCTGTCCAACGTATAGAACGTTGTGAACTTTGTCTTCCATTTTTCCAGTTCTTCCTTGAAGATGATACCTTCTTCATTCTTGAAACCGGAAACCAACGTTACAGACGGGCAGCAATCCGTGTCGTAGCATGCATTCAGCATACTTCTGACAGGAGCCAAACCGGTACCGCCGGTAACAACAA
>JABUSI010000041.1 GCA_021442745.1 Erysipelotrichaceae bacterium
GTCTGCGTAAATATGATAAACCCAATAAAAGATACATATGAATTAGGTTGGATTGATCATTCTACTGATTGTCCTGAGTTTGTTGAATGGTTAAAAAAGCCTGGTAATTTATATAACTTTTTAACAAGTGAAAATTCGACTAACGCTTCTTTCAAAAGATCGTTTTCGAATAATTTCAGACCGTTCATGTAATGAAGGTAATCAGGACTGTTCAGGAAATCCGGAACCATGCTGAACGATTGCATTGCTGATTCGTAGTTACCGGCTTCGTATGCGGTTACTCCATTCAGATAATGGATATAACTTTGTGTATCTTCATAGGTCGGATCACTGATTTCCTTAAACGTTGTCAATGCCTTCGCGAAGTCTCCGCTTGCCAGAAGGGTATTGGCATCGGCATATAAGACGTCATCGCTTGGTTTGGAATTACACCCTGTCAGCATTGTAAGGGCCAATAGGGCTGATAACATAATCTGCAACAGTTTATGGTGTTGCCTGTAAGAAGTATTTATTGTTTTCATAGGATGTCCCCCTGTTATATGTATTATTATAACGATTTTGCGAATAAAAAATATACTATTTATATATTTATAAAAGAAAAAGGAGCAGATAATGCTCCTTATTTCGACAATAATACCCGGTCATTGGATAATTCTTCACCGGTGGCTTGTTCAAATAATTGTAACAGGTCATTGACTGTCAGTTTTTGTTTTTGTTCGTTATCGATATCCAGTACAATTTTTCCGTCATTCATCATAATCAGTCGGTTTCCGTATTTCAGGGCATCTTTCATATTATGTGTAATCATAAGAGCGGTCAGATTGTTATCTGAAATAATACTCACCGTCAGTGCCAGAACTCTTGCGGCAGTTTTCGGATCCAATGCAGCGGTATGTTCATCGAGTAATAAAATTTTCGGTTTCTGCAGGGATGCCATCAGCAGGGTAAGCGCCTGACGCTGACCACCGCTTAACAAACCGGCTTTATCAGAGAGTCGGGTTTCCAACCCCAGGTCGAGTTCTTTGAGTTTTTCACGGAAGACTTCGGTTTCCTCTTTGGTTACACCCCATTTTAACGTGCGTTTCTGACCTCTGCGATTTGCCAATGCCAGATTTTCTACGATTTCCATATTCGCACAGGTCCCCATCAGAGGATCCTGGAATACTCTTCCGATCAAGTGTGCACGTTTGTGCTCTTTCAGGTTTGTGATATCCTGACCGTCCAGAACAATTGTACCGGAATCCGGCGGGAAAACACCGGCTATCATATTCAATATGGTGGATTTACCGGCACCGTTTCCTCCAATCACGGTCACAAAATCACCGGGATTGATATGCAGGGAAACATTGTCCAATACTTTGTTTTCGGTTGCTGTACCGGGATTAAACGTTTTGGATAAATTCTTGATATCTAGCATGCGTTTCCTCCTTTGGTACTTTTACCGGCAATAAATCCTTTGATGTTCGGTAAGTACAGGCAAATGGCTACAAACAATGCGGTAAACAATTTCAGATCGTCCGTAGATAAACCCATTTGCAATACGAAGGCAATGATAATACGGTAGATACAGGAACCGACAACGATTCCGGCCAGTTTTAATCCGAAATTGATGACTTTGGAGAATACAACTTCACCGATAATAATGGATGCCAGACCGATTACAATGGCTCCTGTTCCCATCGAGATGGAACCGGAACCTTGCGTCTGACAAACCAATGCACCGCTTAATCCTACAAGACCGTTGGCAAGCATCAGCCCAAGAATTTTGATACCGTCCGTATCCACACCCAGTGAACGTATCATTTTCTCATTGGAACCGGTTGCCCGTAACGCGGAACCCAGTTCCGTTCCGAAGAACCAGTACATAATTACAATAATAATCAGAACGAGCGCAAGACCGACCCACATTATGGCGGTGTTCAGTTTCATATCAACCAGCGATTGTGCCCAGGTAAAAATGTTCGGCAGTTTTAATACCGGCTGAGCGGCTCTTCCTAAAATTCTCAAGTTGATGGAATACAATCCTAATTGGGTTAAGATACCGGCAAGAATCGGCGGGATGGTAAACTTTGTGGTCAGTAAACCGGTTACAAATCCGGCTATGGCACCACTGATCAAAGCCATGAGTAAACATACCGCAATACTTTGGCCTTGTACCATCAGCAATGCACAGACACAACCTCCGGTCGCAAACGAACCGTCAACGGTCAAATCCGAGATTTCGAGAAGGCGATAGGTAATGTAAATACCTAACGCCATAATACTCCAGACCAGTCCTTGTGCAATTGCCGATTGTGTTGTAAGCAAGAAACTATTGAAAGACATGATTATTCAATAATCTTTGCGATTGCAGCCAATTCTTCAGGAATTTCATAACCAATAGCATCGGCGGTAGTTTTATTGATAATCAATTCCAGATCTTCACTTGCCAGATATCCGATTGGCATGGTTGCAGGGTCAGCACCGTTCAGAATATCAGCAGCCATTTTACCGGCTAATTTACCTAAATTGTAGTAAGACAAAGAATATGTAGCGAATCCGCCGGAAGAACACATTCCTTCTTCTCCGCAGAATACAGGAATCTTATTTTCATTGGTTACCTGAGCAACAGATGGCATATTGGCAGCCAAAAGGTTATCGGTTCCGATGTAAATGGCATCAACTTTTCCGACTAATGATTCGGCAACCGGAGTAATGGAACTTAAGTCAGCTACTGTAGCAGCAACGCAAGTCATACCGTGTGCTTCAATGGCTTTCTTTGCCAGTTCATACTGGAAAATAGAGTTATCTTCACTGGAACAATACATAACAGCAACGGTTTTTGTTTCCGGGAACATTGTCTGAATCAATTCAACCTGTTCGTTGACAGGGTTCAGATCGGACGAACCGGTTACATTGGTATTCGGCATTTCGTTGGATTCAACCAAGCCGGATGTTGCAGGGTCCGTAACAGACGTAACAACAATCGGAATGTCCGTTGTTTTCTGGGCAACCGCCTGAGCAGCAGGGGTAGCGTTTGCGAAAATCAGATCCACAGATGCATTCACAAATTTATTGGCAATGGTTTCGCAGTTATCGGTTTGACCTTGAGCACTCTGGAAATCGATTTCCACGTTTTCACCTTCCACGTACCCGTTTTCAGCAAGACCATCATAGAATCCTTTGGTTGCTTCATCCAAAGCAGGATGTTCTACCAATTGAATCGCACCGATTTTTTTCTTTCCGTTCTCATCCTGTGTTTTCTCACCGCATCCGCATAACAGAAGGGCAAGTACACCTAATACAACTAATACTTTCTTCATAAATTCTTTCCTCCTTCAATAAAAAAATCGTCCAACGCAAAGGACGACGTATCGTGTTACCACCTTACTTTATTTCTGCATCACTGCGGAAACCTTACTAACTACCAACATAGTTATAACACGTTAACGGGTGTCAGCCGGGATCACCTACTCTTGTTCAGCTTCCCACTCCCTGATGAATCTTCGCCGGTATGTTATGACTGTTTACACCACCCACAGCCTCTCTTGAATAACACCTTCCGGTTACTCGTTTCAGTTCTTTGCGTTTCGTATGGTAATAATATAGAACTATCGAAAACCAATGTCAACAGATAATGTAAAATATTACACAAATGAAAATAGTTTCATAAAAAAAGGAATTCTTTCGGAAACAGAACTCCTTTATAAATGTTATTCTTCTGTGCAGGTCGCAGATTCCAGTACAATCTGACTGGCTTTGATTCGTGTGATATCACGTTTCAGATCATCTGTGGAAATTCTTGCCAGAACGTCTTCTTTGGACAAACCGTTTTGCATCGCAATCTGCATGATCTGCGTATCAATTTCTTCATCCGTTGTAATGACGTTTTCACATCGGATGATTTCATCGATAATGGTTTCAAACGATACCTGGGATACAGCCGTCTGGCGTAACTGATTGATTACGACGTCTTTTGAAAGTCCGGTCATTTCCAGATACTGGTCCAACGTGAATCCCTGCATCATCATTTCCTGCTCCATCTGACTCAGGTTTTTCTCTACAGCTACTGTAATGTCGGCATCATCCAATTCCACTTCACAGGATTCCAGAAGTGCATTGAAAATCTTGTTTTCTTTTTCGGACGTTTGTTTCTGTGCAGCCTGATCTTCCAGAAACATTCTGGTATAGTTTCTGAAATCTTCTACCGTATTTACGGAAGGGACGTTTAAGGATGCGACAAACGCATCGTTTAATTCTGCCTGTTGTTTTGTCTGAATCGCATGTACTTTAACTTTGAAAATGACCGGTCGTCCGGCTAACGTCGGTTCTCCGTAATTTTCCGGGAAAGACATATGCAGTTCTGCTTCTTCACCAATTGCCATGCCTACCATCTGTTCTTCAAATCCCGGAATAAACGTATGGGAACCGATTTCCAGCTGATATCCTTCCGCTTTACCGCCTTCAAATGCTACGCCGTCTTTAAATCCTTCAAAATCCAGCGTCACAACATCGTGTTCTTCTACCGTTCCTTCTTTATCTGTCAGACTGACCTGATTCTTCATGAAGGAATCTATCTGATTCCGGATTTCTTCCTCCGTAACAATGTCTGCTTTCGCAACGGTACAATATAAATTTTTATAATCTCCTAACCGAATTACTTTACTCATACTATTTCCTTTCTTATGCATGCCCATACATTTTACACGATTGTTATGTGTGGTTGCAAGTAAACGAATGCATGTGTATAATCTAACAATCGGAGGGGTAATGGTATGATTGAAAACTGGTTGGAAGTTACGACAGACGAAGTCAGAAAATTGTTTTCGGATGACTGCAGCGGACATGATTATTATCATACGTTACGGGTCTATAAAACTGCATGTACCATTGCCGGACAAGAACCGTGTGATAGTACCGTTGTTTGCCTGGCAGCTTTGCTGCATGATACCGATGACGTGAAACTGTTTCAGACATCCGATTATGCTAATGCCAGACGGATTCTTCAACGGATTGATGCCGGTTCCAGAATTACGGAAGCTGTCATACAATGTATCAGCGAGGTTTCCTTTAAAGGAAAAGATACGGTTCGTCCGACAACAAAAGAAGGGTGTATTGTACAGGATGCTGACCGTCTGGATGCCATCGGTGCCATCGGGATTGCCAGAACTTTTGCCTATGGGGGAAGTCACAACCGTGTGCTTTATGAACCGGATGAACAGCCGTTAACAGGTATGGATGAACAGACATACCGGAATCATATCGGATGTACGCTGAATCATTTCTATGAAAAACTGTTGCTGCTGAAGGACCTTATGAATACGGACACGGCAAAACAGATAGCAAGTCACCGTCATCAGTACATGGAACAGTACCTCAGGGAATTTTTGGACGAGTGGGAGGGAATCCGATGAATACGCTTTGGACGAAGGATTATACAATTATTACCATCGGAAGTATCGTATCCATGCTGGGAAATTCAATGGCTACTTTTGCAATCAGTCTGTTTGTACTGGACTATACCGATACGCCGACTTTGTATGCCGTATATCTTTTCTTATATACGTTACCGCAGATCGTTGCTCCGGTGATAAGCGGACCGTTTGTGGACCGTTTTTCCCGTAAGAAAACCATTTATATGCTGGATTTCCTGTCCGCATCCATGTTCTTCTTTATGGGATGTATGGTCATGCTGGGAAAATTCAGTTTTTTCACTTTGGCGGTCATTACTTTTATTAACGGTGTGATTAACAGTGTATATACCGTTGCTTTCAATAGTTTTTATCCGATGCTGATTACGGAAGGAAACTTTCAGAAAGCCTATGCGATATCCAGTACTCTGGAAATGGTATCGTACATAACCATTCCTCTGGCAACGTTTCTGTATAAATCCATCGGGATAACTCCGGTTTTGTTTCTGGATGCCTTCAGTTATCTGGCAGCTGCCGTATTTGAAACGCAGGTTGGATACAACGAAGAACTGCATACCCAAACCTATCATCTGAACACGTACATACAGGATACCAAAGACGGGTGGAACTATCTGTTAAGCGAGAAGGGAATTCTTCTGATTTCCCTCTATATCAGTCTGGGATGCAGTGTGGACAGTATATCCACCGTTGTCACATTACCATGGTTCAGGGCAAGTTTCGATAACGGCGAATACTTGTATATGATTGTCTGGGGAGGTATGGCATTGGGAAGAGCGCTGGGAGGTTTGTTGCATTACCGTTTTAAAATACCTGCACATTGGAAATATACCGTAGCTTTATCCGTATACCTCATTACATCGTTTAATGAAGCCGTTTATCTGTATACGTCATTACCGGTTATGTTTCTGCTGATGTTCCTGTTAGGTATATTAAGCGTAACGTCCAACAACATCCGTACCAGTTCCACACAAAGTTATGTTCCTAGTGAAATCAAGGGACGTTATGTCGGTACGTTTATGATGATGCTGACTGTCGGACAGTTATTCGGGCAGGCTGTTGCCGGATTTATGATCAGTATCTTCCCGCTGAGAGAAACGCTGGTTGTCAGTCGTCTGCTTCTGATGGTATTCGCAATCCTGATAATCGGAAGAGGAAAGAAGTATATTGAACCGATTTATAACCGGAATGTATAGACAAACACATAAATCAAAAAAAGTGCTTCGAATGTAAGCACTTTCTTTTTTGAACAAATATAGGAATATGGTATATTTTTACATAGAAAGAAGTGAATCGGATGCTTATCAAACAATCGGTATGGATTACCCCGTACCAGACGGAACGCTTGCTTCATATTTATGTTCCGGACAACTGCACAAAAGACAATCCCTGTGCCGTCTTATATATGTTTGACGGACATAATTTATTTTTAGATGAAGATGCTACATACGGCCAATGCTGGGGAATCAAAGATTTTCTGGA
>JABUSI010000274.1 GCA_021442745.1 Erysipelotrichaceae bacterium
AACGGTGTACTTGATTTCCTTACCGTCTGCATACTTGTCAAGATCTTTAAATTCCCATGTCCAGTTGCCGTCTTCATCCGGTGTGACTTCTACAAACTTACCGGTGTAATTGTTGTTTGCGTACAATTTGATGGTAATGGATTGCGGTCTCTTGCCGTCCTGGTTGTCGTTATCTTCCCAGGTCTTGGAGCCGTTAATCTTGGTCTTTTCTACAACGTGAGTATTGATTACATTGTAACCTTTTACTTCTGTGTCGTAATCTTTTACCGCTTCTTCTGTAACGGTATATGTGATTTCCTTACCGTTTCTGTACTTTGGCAATCCTGTCCATGACCATGTCCAAGGAGCTTGTACTTCTACGGTCTTTTCTAATGTTTCTTTTGTTTCGGCAGAGGTCTTGGACCATAACTTGATCACAATGACTTCCGGTCTCTTACCGTCCTGGTTATCGTTATCATCCCATGTCTTGCTACCGGCAACATCAACCGTTTCCGGCTTATGGGTATTGATTACGTTGTAACCCTTTACTTCTGTATCGTAGTCGGCTACTTTTTCTTCGGTAATGGTATAAACATATTCCTTACCGTTTTCGTCATATTTTGTCAGATCATTCCATGTCCATGCCCAGCCTTCGTTATCGGTAACTTCCTTGCTGTCAATCTTGGAACCGTTTCTGAACAGATTGATGATAATCTTTTCCGGTCTCTTGCCATCCTGGTTGTCGTTATCAACCCAGGTCTTTTCACCGTGAACATCTGTCAGATTGCGTTTATAATTGTTGGTAATTTCCACATCGCCTTCCGTCTTGTCGGTGAAGCTGTAGCTACCGAACGCGATCATCGTCCATTGAGAACCTTTTCCGGAATCGGAATAGAATCCCAACATACGCTTTCCGTCTTTGTCGTAAATCTTATAGGTACCGCGATAATGCAGACCGTCTGCACTTTCGATGGAACCTTTTCCATGGAAGAATGCCGTGTTGTCTACAGTGATACCGTTGAAATTACCGCCGGCTTTCTTGATTTCGTTAACCAAAGCCAGTCTCTGGGATACGGTTAATGCCTGTTCATCTTCCGTCCATACAAAGAATGTGCTGTCCGTCAATGCAGCTGCAACGATATTTCCGTTAAACGGAATATCTACGGATGCACCCTTCGGATACTTCGGAACGCTTGCACTTTCCAGTTCTGCAGCTTTGATTACGGTTGGTGTATCCGTACCGGTTGCAGATACCAGAATGTATCCCGGAATATTGGTGTTAGATTCGGTTACATAATATGTACCGGCACTTAAACCGTTAATCTTCCAGGTATACGTATTGCCGTCTTTCACAGCATCGGACAACTTGTAAGTACCGATGACCTGGCCTTGCGCATTGTCCTTACGAACAGTGATGCTGAAATTCGCCGGAGTCTTTCCATCGGTACCGGTAAATGTCTTGGTAACCTTAATGAAAGAGGTATCCGGGTCGTCTTCAACGACTGTTGTTTTGTAAGTGTTTGTGACAGAGAACACACCGCTTCTGTCCTGCTGACTCAATGTTTCCGTACGAGCATCTGTATCTCCGGAGATCAGATCGTAAGTTACGTCTACACTGTAGCCTTCAATACCGATATTGGAGGTTACTTCTTCAATATAGTATGTTCCGTAAGGAACTTCAGCCAGAATCGTCTGTGCCATACCGTTGGAATCCGTTGTAACGGTAACGGTCTTGTACAGTTCACCGGCAGTGCTTGTTCCCTTGTAAATGTTAAATGTGTATTCGCGGTTTGCGCTTAACGTCAATCCCTTGACGTTCTTCTGAATGGTCAGAGAACCGTATGTGGAAGTTTCACCGGTTCCGTTGGACATCCGGACATCAATACCGGAGTAACCTTTACCGTCACCCTTCGGCCAGGTTGAGGAAATGTCTTTTCCTGTCTTGCTCTTCATTTCCGGACAAATGTTGTTATTGCTCCAGTAATTCAGAGTAACTTCCAGCTTAACAGGTACCTGATACGTTTCATAGGTACCGCTGGTCGGTTGTGTCGTTGTTGCTTTGCCATCCTTGATATAGACCGTCATGGTCTTGTTGAATGTAATCTTGTAGTTTACAGGATTCTTGATGGTTCCCATCGGGAAGCCTTTTCCTGTACCCCATTGTTTGGTCGTACTGTAAACCTTGTCATCACCGGACAAACGTACCTGTGTACCGTTTGCGTCCTGGTTTGTAGTTGTCTTAACCCAGTAGTACGTAACCGGAGTTCCGTCGTTCCGGAAAGCTTCTACCGTGATGTTCTTGGCATCACTTGTTGATAAGGTGAACGCTAAGTCATACGGAGTTCCGTTGATAACAACGGTTGCCGTCAATGCGTTTACGATATCGATGTGGTGGAAGTAATGTCCTTCCGTACCATACGGATCGTTTGCATCGTAGGCACCGACCGGATCTACGTCCTTAGCCAGGCCACTGTTCTTTGTGTCCTTCTTGGTTGGAGTCGGTTTCACCGGTTCCTCGTAATCAATCGGATCCTCTTCTTCAATTACAGGTTCTTCCTCGATTACAGGATCTTCTGTCTTTTCTTCTTCTATGGTAGGTTCTGCTTCTGTTGTATCCTTGGCAGTTTCTACTTTTTTGAAGGTGGCCGAAACCTTTACGTCGCTTGCAGGCATGCTGAAAGAATTACCGGTTACTTCGATATTCTTACCGCCATCCGTAACAACGTTCCAGTCTGTAAACTGATAGCCTTCGTCTTCCGTATAACTCAAACGGATTTCGTGGCCTTCTTCTGCTTCCGTCGGATTTGCCTTAACACTACCGTGTTCCACGTTTGCCACGTGAACGGTATACGTTTTTGCTTCTTCCGTGCCGTCTGTTGCATAGATCGTTTCAGGGAACGATGTTACAACCAGCAGAATACTAAGCATAATCTTAGTAAAACGTTTTAGCATAAATTTACCCCCTTTACACTGTTTTATTTCCTGTTTATATGAATTGCATATTCATAGACATACATAGCATAATAAAAAGGTTTCTCAAATTAGTCTCATATTTTATACGATTCTAGCCTTTTTACCTTCTTAAATGCCATATCATTATACACAAAACAAAAGGGCTTGTGACCGGATTTTGCATTATTTGTTACTTTTATTCGCGTTATATCTGATTTGTGATACATTATGCATTCTTTTGACTATCTTTTTGAGACTTTTTTACTCGGTCTCATATAGGTCTCATTTATTTTTGGATATCCGTTTTATCTCGGTAACAAAAAAACGCCACCGTTTCCGTGACAAACGCACAAAAAAAAGACGCGAATTTCTTCGCGCCATTTGTTTCCTTGTTATCCGCCCAGATATGCCTTGCGGACTGCGTCGGATTCGCTTAACTGTTTACCCGTACCGGACAATACGATATTCCCGGTTTCCATTACATAACCGCGATCGGCAATGTCCAGCGCCTTTCTGGCATTCTGTTCAATCAGAAGAATGGTCGTTCCGGTGGAATTGATATCCTTGATGATCTCAAATACCTGATTGACAAAAATCGGAGCCAGACCCATGGACGGTTCATCCAGCATCAAAAGTTTCGGACGAGCCATCAAAGCTCTTCCCATTGCCAGCATCTGCTGTTCGCCGCCGGACAATGTGGAAGCATCCTGATTCAGACGTTCCTTTAAAATCGGGAACCGGTTGTAGATGTTCTGCAGATCTTCTTTGATTCCGTCTTTGTCTTTACGAAGATAAGCTCCCATCATCAGGTTTTCATATACCGATAATCCGGAGAATACGTGACGTCCTTCCGGAACCTGGGTAATGCCGGCCTTTACGATAGCCTGTGCCGACATTTTCATGGTCGGATTTCCTTCAAACGAAATGGTTCCTTCGGTCGGTTTCAGCAAACCGGATACCGCCTTCAGCAAGGTCGACTTGCCGGCACCGTTGGACCCGATCAATGCCACGATTTCGCCATCGTGAACTTCCAGTGATACACCTTTCAGGGCATGGATTGCACCGTAGTGTACGTGAAGATTATTGATTTCCAGCATCAGTCATCCTCCCCTAGATATGCTTCTATGACTTTCGGATTGTTCTTGATTTCTTCCGGTGTACCGCAGGCGATGCATTCGCCGTAGTTCAGTACGTAAATCTTTTCGCAAAGATTCATTACCAGAGACATATCGTGTTCAATCAGAATAATGGTGACTTTGAACTGTTCCCGGATATGACGGATCAGATCGGTCAGTTCCTTGGTTTCCTGCGGATTCATACCGGCAGCCGGTTCATCCAGAAATAAAATCTTCGGTTTGGTAGCCAGCGCTCTGGCAATTTCCAGACGACGCTGTTCCCCGTACGGCAGATTCTTTGCCAGTTCGTTGGCCTTATCTGCCAGATGTACTTCGTTTAACAGCTCCATTGCCATTTCGTGCACCCGGTTTTCTTCCTTGAAGAAAGAAGGCAGACGCAGAATACCGGCAACGACACCGTACTGAATATCCTTATGCATCGCAATCTTAACGTTATCCAGTACACTCTTGTTTTTGAACAGACGGATGTTCTGGAACGTGCGGGCCAATCCCATCTTCGTAATCTGGTACGGTTTCATACCGCCGATGCTGGTAAAGGATTTTTCCGCCTGCAGCATAATCATTCCTCTTGTCGGTTCGTACACACCGGTCAACAGGTTGAACAGGGTCGTTTTCCCGGCACCGTTCGGACCGATCAAACCAACCAGTGAATTTTCTTCAATATCGAGGTTGACGGAATCCACCGCAATCAATCCGCCGAACTCACGGGATAAATCACGGGTCTTTAAAATACTTGCCATATTACTTGCCCTCCTTGTTCTTCTCAAACTTCTCAAAGAGTGCGCTGAACGTAAATTCTTTTGTTCCCAGCAATCCGGACGGACGGAAAATCATAATCAGTACCAGAACCGCACCGTATACGATCATACGGATACTGGAGAACGATTGTAAGAACGTATTGATCAGGCCGATCACCGTAGCGGCAATAAAGGAACCCGTTACGGAACCCATACCACCGAAGACAACGATAACCAGAATGTCAATGGACTTGTTGAACGTATACATTTCCGGTTTGATAACATAGAAGCTGCTGGCATACAAAGAACCGGCAACCGCTGCCACCATCGCACCGATCACAAACGCAATAATCTTATACTTCGTCGTATTGATTCCCATGGCTTCCGCCGCAATTTCATCTTCCCGGATGGCAATGCACGCTCTTCCCGGTGCACTGGTTCCGAAATTGACAATAACGACCGTACAGATGACCACAGCAATGAAAATCATCTGCCACGTAACAACCTTCGGCAATACCAGACCGGCAGCACCATTGGTAATGTCCATGTTCAGAATGACGATACGGATGATTTCCCCGAATCCCAGAGTCGCAATCGCCAGGTAATCCCCACGCAGACGCAAAGTAGGAACGGCAACAATCAAAGCGATGACGGCACTGATGGCCATACCGATCGCCATACCGATCAAAACACCCATAATATCCGGGGATCCCTGCTTCATCATAACACCGGTCGCATACGCACCGATACACATGAAGCCGGCATGTCCCAGGGAGAACTGTCCGGTAATACCGATAATCAGATTCAAAGATACCGCTAAAATAATATTAATTCCGATCTGCATCAGGGCCGTCTGGTAAATCGGGTTGATGATTCCTGCAGAAATCAAACCCTGCAAAGCGCCGAACACAACGGCAACCAGCAAAACCCAGCAGAGATTCTGTTTTGTAAGAAGTCCCTTTTTCATAGAATTATACCTTTTCCTTTACATTCTTACCCAGTAAACCTGCAGGTTTTACAATCAGGATAATAATCAGGATCACGTATACCACGGCATCCTTATATAATGAGCTGGCATATCCGCTGACCAGCGTTTCGACAATACCGATAAACAGACCGCCGAACATAGCCCCCGGAATGATACCGATTCCGCCGAATACGGCAGCGATAAATGCTTTTACACCCGGAACCATACCCATCAGAGGGTTAATCGTATTGTAGTACAATCCGACAAGAACTCCGGCTGCTCCGGCCAAAGCGGAACCGATGGCGAATGTTACCGAAATGGTCGCATCGACATTGATCCCCATTAATTTTGCGGCATCAGAATCCACGGAAACAGCCCGCATTGCCCGGCCGATTTTCGTCTTACGGACAATGAACTGCAAGACAACCATCAGCACGATGGTAATGATGAAAATCAATACCTGCTGATTGGAAATCTGTACACCGCCGATGGTAAAGGTTGTATTCGCCAATACGTCCGGAAACGTCTTGACACCCGTACCCAATACCTTCTGGGTGGTTGCTTCTAAGAAATAACTGACGCCGATTGCGGTAATCAATGCGGCTATTCTGGTAGCATTACGTAACGGGCGGTATGCCACTCGTTCGATGACCACGCCAAGCACCGCGCATATTACCATCGCTGCGAACAATGCCGGCAAAAAACTGAACCCAAGGTATGTTGTTGTTAGGAAGCCTACGTAAGCACCTAACATATAAATGTCACCATGGGCAAAGTTGATCAGTTTGATAATTCCATAGACCATCGTGTATCCAAGCGCAATCAACGCATAGATACTGCCTAACGACAATCCATTGATTAATTGTTGTAAGAACTGTGTCATACCTTTCCCTCCTTCTTGTAGTCAAAATAGGAGAAAGGAAACCTTTCTCCTATTGTTGAGTAAATCTTATTTTTTCCCTCTTATTTCGGGCTTGTGAATACTGCGTCAGCTTGTACACCGTCAACCAATTCAACAACCAATACAGACTTAACAGGAGTATGAGTTGCATCATATGTGAAGTCACCGGTGA
>JABUSI010000112.1 GCA_021442745.1 Erysipelotrichaceae bacterium
GTGACCAAACAGGTGACTAATCAGGTGACTATTCCGGTTGAAAACGGTTCTGAGGTGACTAATCTGAGTGTTGAAGAATCGGAAGTTGATTTGTCGGAGTTGGAATGTCGTATCTTGAATCTTGTACAAACGAATTCAGAGGTGACGTTTGTCTGGATTGCGGAGGAATTGAGAGTCAGCAGAAAACATATTGCGGCGTGTATGAAAACGTTGAAAGAGAAGGGAATGATTGTTCGAAGAGGAAATAACCGCAAGGGGTATTGGGAAGTGAAAAGGAAACGTTAGAGTGTTTTCACATTCATCGGATTAGTGTAAACTTAAGATACTATGTGAAAAGGGGATTTGTTCATGGCGATATCGGGAAAAGACATCAGAATCTGTAAAAAAGAATATCTGCCGTTGTGTCAGGAGTGGAAAGACCTGGATGACAGAGTGATGAAAATCCCGGATGACGTAACGGAGGCTGCAAGGGCGTGTAAGATCAATGAGTGCCGGAAGCAGTTTGTGAATATTCCGGTGGAGGAAGTGAACCGGGAAAAACTGGGAATCCGTGTCGGTTTACTGAAGGATGCGGGTTATCAGACGATGGATCAGCTGATCGGGGTTCCGGTGGATAAGCTGGTATCGATTAAGGGAATCGGGGATCAGATGGGAACACTGATTGTCCGGGAAACCAATGAGATGCTGGAGGAAACGATGAAACGGATGCCGCTAAGGTTGCGGATGGATCAGAGGGATGAGTATTCTTCGCGATTGGTGAGCCGGATTTACCGGGAGTTGTATGGAGAACCGGTGAAAAAGGCGTTTGCGGAAATCCGGAACCGGATTCAGGGAGACTGGCATCCGGAGGATTTGTCGCCGGAGGTATCGCTGTGGGAACGGGTATTCCGGTATCGGCAGCTGAAGAAAAAAGAAGAAGAGGCGTATCTGGGGATTGTGCAGGATGCGCAGGTTTTAAAGAAAAACTTTTCGGAATTAAAAAAGAAATATAACGACCTGGTTCTGAAATCAAGTAAGGAAAGCTGGGATGATTTTTCGAAACAATCGGCGGCGTATTATTCCTTGCTGGATGCGCTGGGAATCAATGATGTTTCCGATGAACTGGCGAAAAGCGGATTGTCGGCACAGCTGATTGCGGATATTTCTTCAATTTCTTTGGAATTGAGCGAATTGAAGTGCACCTTGCGTCATTATCAGACTTTTGGGGTGCAGTATATCCTGAAGAATGAAACGGTGCTTCTGGGGGATGAAATGGGCTTAGGGAAGACCGTGCAGGCGATTGCGACGATGGTGCATCTGGCACATGAGAAGAAGACGCATTTCTTTGTGGTGTGTCCGGCTTCGGTATTGGTAAACTGGTGCCGGGAACTGGAGAAACACAGCAGTCTGCATGTGACGAAGATTTACGGCAATTACCGGCAGGATCAGTATGAACGCTGGTGTGAAACCGGCGGAGTGGCGGTAACGACGTATGAAACGATAGGAAAACTGAAACCGGATTATAACCGGAAGATTGATTTTCTGTGTGTGGATGAAGCGCATTACATCAAGAATCCGAATGCGAACCGGACGCATAACGTGCTGCAGTTGCGGCAGATTTCCGAACGGGTATTGTTTATGACGGGTACACCGCTGGAAAACAACGTGGAAGAAATGATTTTCTTGCTGCGGGTATTGAATCCGGATGTAGCAAATGCGGTGGAATCGATGAAGCAGCTGTCACGGGCCGATCAATTCCGGAAGGAAATCGAGACGGTTTATTTCCGCCGTACCAGAGAAGACGTATTGCAGGAATTACCCCAGCTGGAAGAAAAAGAAGAGTGGACTTCCCTGAATATGGCGGAGTATGCACAATATTTACAGGATGTGAATGAGCGGAACTTTATGGCGATGCGGCAGGTTTCCTGGAGAGTCAATAATCCGGAAAACAGCGGAAAACTGCATCGACTGGAAGAACTGGTGTACGAGGCGTTTCTGGAGCATCGGAAAGTGCTGGTGTTCTCGTATTTCCTGCATACCATTGAAATGGTGTGCAAACGGCTGGGAGAAGTTGTATACGGACCGATTACCGGTTCGGTGAGCAGTGAAAAACGGCAGGAAATCCTGGATGATTTCGGTAATGCGGGGGATGGTGCCGTACTGGTATGTCAGATACAGACCGGAGGAACGGGGCTGAATATTCAGGCGGCAAGTATGATTATCCTGTGTGAACCGCAGATCAAGCCTTCCCTGGAGCATCAGGCCATTGCCAGGGCGTATCGGATGGGACAGGTGCGGAACGTATTGGTGCATCGCTTGTTGTGTGAGCGGACGATTGACGAACGGATTCTGGATTTACTGGGTGCGAAACAGATGGTGTTTGATGAGTTTGCGGATGAATCCGTGAGCGGACAGCAGTCTTTGGCTTCGACGCAGATGGAGTCGATGATGGATGCGGAACAACAGCGGTTACTGACGTATACACCGGAAGAAGAATAACGACGGAGAAGATAAACTTCTTCGTTTTTTTTTAGGAAAGCAGAAACGTCCCGCATAGGGTAACCTGAGGAGGGAGCGGACATGAACGATAGCATTACAACGTATCTGGAAACGAATTTACGAAATGACATTCATTTCAAATATGTCTTTGCGAAGGATGACCCGTTGAACCGGAAGTTATTGAAGAGAATGCTGGAAGTGTATCTGGAACGGGAAATTCAGAATCTGATTGTAAAATCGGAGGAGGTGAAGGCGAATATGACCGTTTCGCTGCAGCCGGTGTTTGATATTCTGGTGGAATTCGGCGGGGGCCATAAAGTCGATGTGGAAATGCAGGTGGTGAATCAGAAGAAGCATCTGGGGGCACGGGCGCAGTATTATCTGTCCAATATTGCGGCCGGACAGATTGTACGGGGTGACCGGTATGAACATATGAACGATTCGTATGTGCTGTTTTTTCTTGACTATATTCATTATCGGGATGAAAAACTGATTCATCGGTTTTCAATGAGAACGGAGGATGGCAGGCCGTTTGATTCCCACTTGTTTTCGAACATTATCACCGTGGAAATTCCGAAGATTCATTTCCGGGAAACTATGGATGATGCACAATTGTGGACGTATATGTTAAAATGTAGTGGAAGTAACGATATGTCCCTGTCAGAAAGCATCAGGGAAATGGTTGACCGGAGAGAGGAGCTGAGTATGTTGGTTGAGTGTGTGAAAAGAATACCGAAAGACGACAAAGAATGGCTCGAGGAATTTAACCAGAGACGCGCGGAAATCGAACTGGCGCAGCGGGAAGCGGACCGGAAACGGGAAGTACGGGAAGAAGTCCGGGCGGAAGCGAGAGCCGAAGGATTGGCCGAAGGAAAAGCGGCAGGATTAGCCGAGGGAAAAGAGGCAGGCAGAGAACAGGGTATGACAGAAGTGATTCGTAAACTGTCTTGTAAAATGGACGTATCGGAAATCTGTGCATTGCTGGATCTGGATGCCGGATATGTCAACCGTCTGCTGGAAAAGAAAGAAAATGAAGAATGAAAGCATTTTCAGAAAATTTTAGAAAATAACAGTTGACAATTTTCAAAAAGCGACTAAACTATGTACTATATTCGATGAACAAAAGAGTAGTTTCCGATGAATCGCAAGCGAGTATACGTTGGTGGAAGGTATATGGTGAAACCGGAAATGAAGCGCATTTGGGAGAAGCGATCCTGAAATCAGTAGGGAGAGCCGTGGCTGGCGTTAACAGTTTGAGTTGGTAAACCGTTTTCGGGTTTGCAACTAGAGTGGTACCGCGATGTGTGTGAAACAAGTCGTCTCTAGAGGGAGACGGCTTTTTTATTTGTTCATGGGAAAGGAAGTGACGTTTATGAATGAGGACCGACGAAGAAAAAGTATACGCATAAACGAACAATTGATAGAAAGAGAAAAGGGGTAAACGATATGAAAAAGTTATTAACGGTATTATTTGTAGTATGTATGATGTTGAATTTAGTAGCATGCGGTTCCAATGAAAAGGAAAATACGGAACCGGTTAATCCGGATACACAGGAAAACGCCTGGGTCTGGGATGGTCCGAAGTATGATGAAGTAAAGGAAACATTGGGTGCAGCAACCATTGATCTGACGGCTGCTGACGGTAAACTGGCTTCCATTCTGGAAAAGGGTGTCCTGGTAGTGGCTACCTCTCCGGACTATCCGCCTTCAGAATATGTTGACGTAAACACCGGTGATATCAAGGGTAGTGATATGTTGCTGGCTCAGTACATTGCGAACAGTCTGGGTGTCACTTTGCAGATTGAAGCGATGGATTTCTCTGCAGTATTGACAGCAGTATCAACCGATAAGGCGGATTTGGGTATTTCCGGTTTCGGTTATAAGGAAGACCGGGCAGAACAGTATGAATTGTCTCACGGTTACCAATCCGGTACGGCAGCAAGCCATCACACATTGATGATTAAGAAGGAAGATCTGGATAAGTTCAATTCCTTGGAAGACTTCAATGTGGAAGGATTAAAGATTGATGCACAGGCAAACTCTTTGCAGCACATGTATGTAGAAGACCAGCTGACAAATGCGACATTGACATTGGTATCTTCCATTGACCAGGAAATCCTGGAATTGCAGTCCGGTAAAGTAGACGCTGTCGCAATGGATGCAACAACGGCTAAGAACTACGCAGAACAATCCAACGGTATGTTTGTCAGCGTATGGGAAGAAAAAGGTATTGAATTCGATCTGACAATGTACGATCAGACGGCAGGTAACGTGGTTGCTGCCAAGAAGGGTGAAGTATCTTTGATTAACGCAGTCAACGAAATCATCGACCAGATGATGGAAGCCGGCTTGTATTCCACGATGTACTACGCAGCATGTGATGATGCCGGTGTAGCTCCTGGGGATGACGAATAGTTACAGGAAACGGTAATACAGATGGGTCCGGGACTGATTGAAGTCTGGATGCTATATTATCCGATCTTTCTGAAAGGTCTGGTCGGAACGTTAAAATACGCAGCCATAGCGGTGTTCTTCGGAACACTGCTTGGTTGTTTTATAGCCATCCTGCATTTATCGAAAAACAAAATTATTAACGCGATTGCGGTTGTTTATGTCAACGTGCTGCGGGGAACGCCTTTGCTGGTACAGATGTACATTGCGTATTTCTTCCTGCCGATGGCTTTTCCGGTGATGAATGCGTTGAGTAAGGAACAGTATGTTATTCTGTCATTGATTCTGAACTCGAGTGCGTACGTATCGGAAATTATCCGTGGCGGTATTACGAGTGTGGATAAGGGACAGACGGAAGCGGCAAGATCGCTGGGTATGAGTTCCAAAAACTGCATGATGCAGATTATCATGCCGCAGGCAGTGAAGAACATTCTTCCTTCGTTAGCGAATGAATACATTGCGATGATCAAGGAAACGTCCTTAGCCGGTACGTTTATGTGTTACGAACTGATGTATACCAGAACGCTGCTGGCCAATAAGTTTCTGATGTGGCAGCCGTTGTTTATCATTGCGGGTATTTATCTGGTGGTAACGTTAGTCTTGTCATTCTTTGTCAAGTTGTTAGAAAAGAGGTTGGCAGCAAGTGATTAATGAAAAAGAAGTAATTATCGAAGTCGTCGACCTGAAGAAGAATTTCGGTGACTTGGAAGTGTTGAAGGGTATTAACGAAAAAATTTACAAGGGCGAAGTTGTTTCCATCATCGGGGCTTCCGGTGGAGGAAAGAGTACGTTTCTGCGGTGTCTGAATATGCTGGAAGTTCCGACGGGGGGACATGTGTATTTTGAAGGAAACGAATTAGTGGACGGTACGACCGATCTGGATGCACACAGACAGAAGATCGGGATGGTGTTCCAGCATTTCAACGTATTCCCGCATCTGACGGTGTTGCGTAACATTACGATTACACCGATGCTGGAAAAGGGAATGAGCAAGGAAGAAGCGGAAAAGGAAGCAATGGACCTGCTGAAGATGGTTGGTCTGGAAGATAAGGCGAACGAATATCCGCGGAAGTTATCCGGCGGACAGAAGCAGCGTCTGGCGATTGTCAGAGCGCTGGCAATGCATCCGGATGTCATGTTGTTTGACGAACCGACCAGTGCCTTGGACCCGGAAATGGTTAAGGGTGTACTGGAAGTTATCAAGGATCTGACGGATACCGGTATGACGTGTGTCATCGTGACCCATGAAATGGGATTTGCGAAGACGGTATCGGACAGAGTATTGTTTATTGATGACGGACTGGTAATGGAAGAAGGAACTCCGGAGGAATTGTTTGATCATCCGCAGAATCCGCGGACACAGGAATTTTTAAGCAAAGTGTTATAAGAGGCGAATATGAAAACAACGTTTGTGTATGACCATTATTTCCTGTATGAAGAAATCATGGAACAATGTAACTATTATGTGAATACGTATCCGCAGCTGGTCAGCATGGAAACACTGTGTATGACACAAGAAAACCGCCCGGTGGTGGCTCTGACGCTGACGAATCAGAATACGGGATATCAGAAACCGGGATTCTATATCGATGCGAACCATCATGCCGGGGAAGTCACCGGTTCGATGGTGGCGATGCATACGATGGATACGCTTCTGACCAATTACGGGTCAGATGAGAATATTACGAAAATTCTGGATACGACTATGGTATATATCATTCCGAGAGTGTCTCCGGATGGTTCCCA
>JABUSI010000336.1 GCA_021442745.1 Erysipelotrichaceae bacterium
AGAGGCATATTCCGATACGAATCGGTATCAACAGCGGTTCCATCGAAAAAGAAATCATTGAAAAATACGGGAAAGTCACCGCCGAAGGAATGCTGGAAAGTGCCCGGAAACACATCGAAATTCTCGAATCCATGGATTTCTATGATACCTGCCTCTCTTTTAAAGCCAGTGATGTTATGATGACCATTGATGCCTATCGCTTAGCCAGTGAACAATTCGATTACCCGCTGCATCTGGGTGTAACCGAAGCAGGCACACCGTTTGTGTCCACCGTCAAATCTTCCGCTGCATTGGGAGCTTTGCTGGCAGACGGTATCGGAGACACCATTCGCGTCAGCGTATCCGGTGAACCGGAAGAGGAAATCAAAATCTGCAAGCGATTACTGAAATGCTTTGACTTATGTCCGGACACACCGGAACTTGTATCCTGTCCGACATGCGGACGTATTCAATGGGATTTGCTGAAATACATTCCGGAAGTCGAGCAATTTCTGGAAACCATCCGCAGTGACATTAAAGTAGCCGTCATGGGATGCGCCGTCAACGGACCGGGAGAAGCCAGAGAAGCCGACATTGCGATTGCCGGTGGTAAGAAAGAGGGTTTACTGATTAAAAAGGGAGAGATCATCCGTAAAGTACCGCAAGAGGAAATCGTACAGACGCTAAAAGACGAAATCATAAAAATGACGAGTGGTCAATGACCATTCGTCTTTTTACTTCAGGCTGTATTTTTCTATGTATCCGATCATTTTTTCGTTATGGATAATCTGACGTGCTTCTTCCATATCAATCGTATAGCCTTTCATCACTAGCTGAATAATGGCTTCAGTATACTGCACCTCCAGGTTTTTCTGTGAAGACAGGTACTCTTCCAGCGTGATATTCATAGTCCGGTTTACCCCCTCGATTGCTGCCGTGTAGTACGTGGTATCCCCTAAACATCGTTTCAGATTCGCAAATGACGCAAATCCTTCCACGATATCATTGACATCAATCGCCCGGTTATTTTTCAGCACATACGTTCCGCCGCTTAAAATCTTATCCGTTGTCGTCTGCAAGATATCCGCCAATTGAAGAAGAACCGTTACTTCCGGATATCCGTCCCCCGTTTCCCATCGGGAAACAGCCTGAAATGAGATTCCGAGATGATCCGCCACATTCTGCTGGGTCAGACCAAGTTCTTTTCTTCTTTCCCGGATATATTGTCCGACTTTAACATTGTTCATGTCTGTTACCTCCTTATGATTACAGTATGAATCATATGCGACAACTAAACAATAACGCGATTTTTGTAAATATTCTACGTCTCATTGAAAAAAGGAGTCTTACAACTCCCGTTTTTCACTTCTTTATTTCACATCAGTAAACGTCCGGTTCCGTAAATTTTCAATTTCCTGTTTATACGGAGGCTTTTCATTTACGTACGGTGTTTCCAGTATCTTGATAATATGTTCGGTCCGCGGGTTATGAACGATATCGCATAATGTCTCAAATCCGATTTCGCCGTATCCGATGTTTTCATGACGGTCTTTTCTTGCACCGCGAACATTTTTTGAATCGTTAATATGCATCGCCAGTACGCGGTCAAGACCGATGATCCGGTCAACATCATCCAGTAAAGCATCAAAATTACTGACGTCATATCCGGAATCATGCAGGTGGCACGTATCCAGACAGATTCCAAGTAATTCGTTTTTTTTCACTCCGTCGATAATTTCTTTCAGCTCTTCCAGAGTCCTTCCTACTTCAGAGCCTTTCCCAGCCATCGTTTCCAAGGCAATTCTGACGGTTTGTCCGTCCGACAATACTTCATTCAGCCCGTCAATAATCCGGCGGATACCGGCTTGCGGTGTTGCCTTGGTGAAGGATCCCGGATGAAGGACAAGTATCCCTGCACCGATTTCCTCGACCCGTTCGATTTCTTTTTTCAGAAAATCCACACCCAGCCGGAACGTTTCCTCTTTTTCCACGTTTCCCAGATTGATAATATACGGTGCATGCACAACAACATCATTCATTGACAAGCCATGCTCTGCCAGAAGCTGCTTTGCCTGTTCCACATGAAGTTCGTTCACTGCTTTCCGCAACGTATTCTGGGGAGCACCCGTATACAGCATCATTGCATTGGCATTATATGACAACATTTCCTTCACTGACCCCTCAATATATTCCGGGGCTTTCATCTGTACATGACTACCGATCCGCATTGGACAACCTCTTTTCTCTCTGTTTCTGTTTTGCCCGTTCCTTGGTCTGTGCCTTGATACTGTCTTGTATCATCTGACGGCGCTGTTTCCGTTTGATTTTCTCGATTTCCTGCTGTCTCTTTTTCTTATAACCCGGTTTTACTTTCTGGTTTTTCTTTGTCAGCATTTTGGCGATTTCTTTATCCACAACGTCATTCTTACGTGTACGTTTCTGTCCGTACGGCAGAAGATGAATCCAGTTACCGCCTTTGTAATCCTGATGTTCAAAGAGGATACCTTTTCCTTTCAGTGAACGGATGGAAGCTTCATCTTTGTCGTTATACAAAGCATAGCATACACCATCCAGCGATGCTCTTCCGGTTCTTCCCGAGCGATGTACGTAGTATTCCAATGCATTCGGGAATCCCAGGGAAACAACATGAGAAACCGCTTCGATATCAATACCGCGGGCGGCAATATCTGTTGCAACGATATACGTTGCATTCTGGTTCATGACATCTTTCATCGCATTTTTCCGCTGTCTTGTCGTCAGATCCCCGTGTACTTCGGTAACGTCATATCCTTCCGAGCGCAATGCCTCTGCTACTTCGGAAGCATACTTACGGGTATTGGCAAAAATCAGACAGACATACGGTTGAAAGCCCGGTAAAATCTTCAGAAGTTTTTCTTTGTAATCCATATGTTTGCAAGGTACCAGAATGTGTGTTACCTTTGCCTGTGCCTGTTGTTTTTTGATTTCCACTACCGTCGGTTCGTGTAAATACTTCCGAAGAAACGGCTGAAGATTCTGCGGAATGGTTGCAGAAAATACCATCATCTGCAAGTTTTCTTTCATTCTTCCGCAGACCTGGTCCACGTCATCCAGAAAACCGAACTCCAGCGTCATATCCGCTTCATCCACCACAAATACGTCCGCTGTATCCAGACGCAACACCTGCGACTGTAAGAACGCATCTTTCAGTCTTCCCGGTGTACCAATCACAATGTGCGGCTGGTTTTTCAGTTGATTCTCCATCCGGCTTTTTTCCACTTCACCGGATACCAGGCGTATGGAAACGGACGGATCGATTTCATTATATTCCACCGCCCTCTCGTAAATCTGTCTTGCCAGTTCGCGTGTCGGCGCGCAAATCACCGCCTGTACTTCTTGTCTGGCAACGTCAATTCCATCAAAAACAGGAATCAGAAACGCATGCGTCTTTCCGGTCCCAGTTGCCGAGATACCGATTATATCTTTCTTTTTCTTCGCCAAAGGAATAACCTTCAGCTGAATCGGCGTATATTCTTCAAACCCTAAGGATTCCACATATTCCGTGGTCTTACGGTTAAAGGAAAACATCTTCATGTTTGACATAGTATCACCTGCCTATCTTTATCATAGCAATTTTTTCAAAAACATGCTGTTGAATATTATCAAATTTCCTTAATTTTGTCCAGTCTTACGGTGTGGTATACTATACGCGAGGTGGATTTTATGAACGTTATTCCCATTGTGCCCAGAGGATTCTGCAAAGGTGTCATCCGGGCAATCAAAACCGCAAAAACAACCCGGACACAATATCCCGACAAAAACATTACTGTTTTAGGGATGATTGTACACAATCGTTATATAGTGGAGGCACTGGAACAACTGAACATCCGTACCCTGGACGATTCCCGTACTTCACGTTTTGATCTCGTGGACCGGATTGAAGACGGCGTAGTGATTTTAACGGCACACGGTACCGATGACGCAACCAGAGAAAAAGCTATCCGGAAAGGACTGATTGTGGTTGATGCGGTATGCGATGATGTCATGAATACAAAAATTATCATTCAGAAAGCTTTATCCGAACACAAGGAAGTGTTGTATATCGGCAAAAAGAACCATCCGGAAGCACAAGCCATGTGTTCCATTGATCCGAAACACATTCATCTGATTACTTCCGTCAAGGATGCCAGAGAATGCACAATTGAAAAGAAAGCGTATCTTCTGACCAATCAGACCACCATGTCCCTTCTGGAAATCCGTGATATCATCGAAGAATTATCTTCAAGAATCGAAGGTCTGGAAATACAACCGGAATTATGCAGCGCAACCCGTCTCCGGCAGCAGGCTATTCTGAAACAAGAGGCAGACGGATATATTGTAGTCGGTGACCCGCGTTCCAATAATTCCCGCAAACTGGCAGATCTGGCTGCCACGCACAACAAGCCGGTGTGGATGATTGAATCCGTGGATGATCTGAAAGATATAACGTTTGACGAAACCATGACGATAGCAGTAACTTCCGGTGCAAGTACTCCTACCATATTGACCAATCAGGTTATCGCCTATCTTCAGCAATATCCGTGTGAATGTCCGGATACCGTCAAGGAAGGACTTCTGGGATGAAAAGGAAACGCAAAAAGAACAATTTTCTGAGACGTATCATATGCGGATTACTGCTTGCGGTAATTGCGATGTACTCGATAGCGGAATACGGGATACCCTATATCAACGAACAGTTTCTGATTCACCCGGTACAGCCGGAAGTTATTGATGGACTGGTTGTACATACAAAGTTCATTGAAGAAGGAAGACAAAACCGTCCGGGAATCAAACGGACAATCAAATATATCGTGATTCATGAAACGGGGAATTTCAAAGCAGGAGCGACGGCAGAGAATCACAGTATTTACCTGACAAAAAACTCCAAAGTGGAAAATTCCTGGCATTATACGGTGGATGACACGGAAATCTGGCATCACTTACCGGATGATGAAGTAGGATGGCATGCTTCCGACGGATTGAGCAATCCCGGCGGAAACCTGAACGGTATCGGGATTGAACTATGCGTCAACAAGGACGGTGACTTTGAAAAAACACTGGACAATGCCGCTAAACTTGTGGCGTATCTTCTAAGCGAATACAATCTGCCTCTGTCCAGAGTCAAACAGCATCATGACTTCACAAAGAAAAACTGTCCGCAGACGATTCGCAATACGGACCGCTGGGAGGAATTTCTGCAGATGGTTAAAACGTACAAAAACGGGAAAGACTAACAATCTTCCCCGTTTTTCAATACATTCTCAATCATTTCCAACCGTTTATGATAGGAAACATACGACTTATCCGTCGGCTTCATAACCGACAGATATGTCAGCAGTTTTTCTTTCTCGTTTGTCCAGTATTCCGTAAAAACAGCCGTCGGTTGTCTTCGTAATACCGGTCCGAACATCACGTCGTACGCATCCTGCGTCTGATTTCCGTGTTCGCAGACGAGAATCGGATAATACTTATAATCATGAACTAATGTTTCATCCAGGATTCGGAAACCGTTGTCTCCTAACCATTGTCTCAGCATTTCCACTTCCACATTCGGCTCCAACACAAAATATTTCGTATTTTCTGCATATTTCTTATCGGATAGCAGAATTTCGGTAATGGTCTGACCGCCCATACCGGCGATAATGACACATTCACAGGATACCGGAACTGACCGTAAACCATCGGACAAATACAGCGGTATATCGGTAACGTGTGCCTGTTCCATCGTTTTTCCCGCCATTTGTAACGGCCCTTCGGCAATATCACTGGCACATACCGTTGCATCCGGATACTTTTTCCGAATCATCAGAGCCAGATATCCGTGATCACAACCGACATCCAGATAAGAATCACACACCGGAAGTATTTCCAGAATAGCTTCCAATCGTTTTTGTTTCATCAGTTCTTATCGACAAAATCACGTAACCGTTTGGAGCGTGTCGGATGTTTCAGTTTACGCAATGCCTTCGCTTCAATCTGACGGATCCGTTCCCGGGTGACATTAAATTCCTTACCGACTTCTTCCAGAGTACGGGTACGTCCGTCATACAAACCGAATCGTAAGCGCAATACTTTTTCTTCCCGTTCGGTTAATCCTTGCAGAACGTTGTTGATTTCATCTTTCAGAAGCTGATTGTTCGCATATTCATCCGGTGACTGTGCTTCTTTGTCTTCAATAAAATCACCCAGATGAGAATCGTCTTCTTCACCGATCGGTGTTTCCAGACTAACCGGTTCCAGTGCAATTTTCTGAATTTCACGGACTTTTTCCGGAGAGATGGTTCCCATCTTTTCCGCAATTTCTTCCGCAGATGGTTCTCTTCCCAGATCCTGTACCAGCTGACGTTGTACACGCGTCAGTTTATTGATGGTTTCTACCATATGAACCGGAATACGAATGGTTCTTGCCTGGTCAGCAATGGCTCTGGTGATGGCCTGACGAATCCACCATGTTGCATATGTGGAGAATTTATAGCCTTTTTTATAGTCGAATTTTTCGACTGCTTTCATAAGGCCGAGGTTGCCTTCCTGAATCAGGTCTAAAAGCTGCATGCCGCGTCCGACGTAACGTTTTGCAATACTGACAACCAGACGAAG
>JABUSI010000429.1 GCA_021442745.1 Erysipelotrichaceae bacterium
ATAATATGGAAACCGGAAAAGTAAAAAAAGGCTTCCTCTGGGGAAGCGCAAATGCAGCCTATCAATGCGAAGGTGCCTGGAACGAAGACGGAAAAGGCGAAAGCAACTGGGATCAGTTCTGCCATTCCGAAAAAAACGTCAAAGGATTTACGGGAGATGTCAGTGCCGACTTCTATCACCACTACAAGGAAGACATCCGTTTATTTGCGGAAGGCGGGCAGAATACCCACCGGTTTTCCATTTCCTGGACCCGGATTTTACCGGACCGCACTAAGAAAGTAAACATGGCCGGGGTACAGTTCTACAAGGACGTATTGGCGGAATGTAAGAAATACGGCATTGTCCCGAATGTCACCCTGTTACACTACGATATTCCCAGCTGGCTGGAAGACATCGGAGGATATCGCAACCCGGTGTTCTCTGACGAATTTGCGTTCTACTGCAAGACCGTCTTCGAACAGTTCGGAAACGACATTCCGTTATACGTAACCATCAACGAAATGACCCACAATTCCACCTGTGCCTATCTGACCGGCAACTATCCGCCAAACATTTCCGATCC
This sequence comes from Erysipelotrichaceae bacterium, assembly GCA_021442745.1. Lineage (GTDB taxonomy): Bacteria > Bacillota_I > Bacilli_A > Erysipelotrichales > Erysipelotrichaceae > RGIG4607. The sequence continues at coordinate 563 of JABUSI010000429.1, forward strand.
GCAGACTTTAGTACAGGTATCCTATAACTTACTGGTTGCCAACGCCAAAGCCATCCGCGAATTCCGGAAATTACACTTAACAAGCAAAATCGGTATCGTACACACAACCAATACCGTACAGATTCTGAAAGATACCCCGGAATACCGCCTGGCCCAGAGACGCTGTGATTTATTCAAAAACAAGTGGGTAACCGATCCGTGCATTACCGGAAAATTCCCTCCGGACTTAAAACCGTTGCTGTTGGAAAGCGGGTTTGACTTAAGTTTTGTGAAAGAGGAAGATCTGGAAATCATTGCGAACAATACCATCGATTTTCTGGGTCAGAACTGTTACACCCGTACGCTTGCCAAACCGTACGAATCGGGAGAAACCCAATACCGTCCGAACAACATCGGAGCCGGTGCCAGCATTGTCGAAGGGTACGTTGTCAAAGGCTGGTTTGAAACCGACGTCGATCCGAATACCCCGAAGAATGCCTGGAGCCGGGAAATCTATCCGAAAACCGTCTATGACATGTTAATGGGCATCAAAAAGGATTACGGGGACATTCCGGTCTACATTACCGAAAACGGACATGCCCTGTACGAATCTCCGGACGAAAACGGGCAGATCAACGACGACGAACGGATTGAGTTCTTACAATCCTATTGCGACTGGCTGGTCAAAGCACAGAACGATGGCTGCAACGTCTGCGGCTACTATACCTGGAGTTCCACCGACTGTTACAGCTGGATCAACGGCTATCAGAAACGCTACGGTCTGATTTACGTCGATTACGACAACGACTGCAAGCGGACACCAAAGAAGAGTTACTACTGGTACAAAAATTACATTAAAGAACACACTGAGGAATAAATATGAAAGACATGTTATGGGGCAGTGCCACGGCGGCATATCAATGCGAAGGTGCCTGGAACGAAGACGGCAAAGGTGCCAGCATCTGGGATGAATTCTGTCATTCCGATAAAAACGAAACCGGTATTACCGGTGATATCAGCTGTGATTTCTATCATCACTACAAGGAAGACATCCGGATGATGGCCGAGTGCGGACAGAATACCTTCCGGTTCTCCATATCCTGGTCACGGATTATCCCGAAGGAAGACGGTGTTGTCAACGAAGCCGGACTTGCCTTCTACGACAACATCCTGGATGAATGCGAAAAATACGGCATTATTCCGAACGTCACCCTGATTCATTACGATTTACCGGATTACATCGGAGCCAAAGGCGGCTGGTGTTATCCCGGTGTTGCCGATGCCTTTGCGTACTACTGCAAAGTGTGTTTTGAGCATTTCGGAAACCGCATTCCGTTATATGTCACCATCAACGAACCGAACCACAACGCCTACTGCAACTATTGCGTCGGCAACTATCCGCCGAACGAAACCAACCTGCAGCACTATGCCCGATGCTGTTACAACATGGCCTGCTGTACCGCCAAGGCAATCCGGGAATTCCGCAAATTACACTTAACCTCCAAAATCGGTTTTGTGCAGGGATGCGGACCGGCAACGAGTTTACTCGATACCCCGGAATACCGGCAAGCCGTGAAATACTGCAACTACTTCTGCCGCGATCCGTTTCTCGATCCTGCCATTTTAGGATACTACAACCCGGAAATGCTGGAAGAAATCCAAAAGAAAGGCATCGATTTATCCTTCATGAAACAGGAAGACCTGGATATCATGAAAGAAAATACCATCGATTTCTTAGGACAGAATATTTATTCGCGGATGTTAGTCAAGCCGAACACATCCGGCATCACCGCCTTTGTGGTCAACAACAAAGGAAACAACGACGGTACCGGAAACACCAGACGGGAATCCCGTGCCATTTCCGGATGGTTTGAGTTTGACCGTGACCCGAATACCGTCTTAAACAAATGGGGCCGGGAAATCTATCCGCAATGCGCCTATACCACGCTAATGGAAACGTCCCGCCGTTATCACAACATCGAAATCTACGTCACCGAAAACGGACACGGTATGTACGAAACCTGTGATGAAAACGGCTACGTCGAAGATGACGAACGGATTGAATTTCTGAGCAACTATTTATACTGGATTTTAAAAGCCAAGGAAGACGGTGCCAACGTCAAAGGCTACTACGTATGGTCCACCATGGACTTATACTCCTGGATCAACGGCTACAAAAAACGCTACGGTCTTGTCCATGTAGACTACGAAGACAAACAATTAAAAAGAACCCCGAAGAAAAGTTACTACTGGTATCAGGAGTTCATTAAAAATCATTCATGATATAAAAGAAAACGGATGATCTTTCAGGCGGGTATGTCATATTAACCCGGAGAAAGAAAATCCGTTTTCACTATGCCAGATTATAAAACTATTCAGAGAGAGACGTTTCCTTTCGAAATATACAAGTTTTCTCTCCGTTCTCATCCGTATAATCAAACATTATGGAAATTGTATTGTTTTCATCAAAAAGAATGGCGCCGGCATTAACAATTATATCCGGGATATAACTGTCATCCAAAACGTATATCCTTTTTAAATCATTTGTAACTCTTACCCTGTAGTACTCTGTGTAATCATCGAAATTATCAAACTCACAACCGTCATACATAACGTTAAAACTAATGTTCATTCTTTTTATTGGCATAATCAGATTTGATGAATCTGTACTAAAAGAAGGTTCTCCAACCCGGCTCCACACGCCATTCAAAGCATCATAAGAAATGTCGGTTTCTCTTTGAGCATGAATCAAAGTTACTTTTTTTTCTTCTTTTCGTTCTTCAAAAGTCAATACCAGATTATCATTCCTATCATATCCGACATATGCCATTTCGTACACTCCTGAATCAACCTCATATATTTTGAATAACGGCATATCATTAGGTATTGTCCGATCAATCAACAAAATATCACTACAGGAATCACCGTTTGTCTTTATCCCGACAAAATGATCAAAATCAAGATAATACTGCTCATTTTGATAGATTCCCTTAGGGGTTTCCGGGGCACCCACAAAAAGCCCCCAAAGCAACCGAATGTAAAAACATATATTAAGAAACACAATTCCTCCTGTGAAGACAACGAGAATTTTTAAAATCATTTTGATAACCTTTGCGGATACAGAAACAAATTTACTATTTGATTGTAATAAGAACACCTACAGAACCCCCTATATTTTTATTAATATCAAGAATACTTTTATATTTCGTTGATGTAGTATTTGTACAAGACTCGTTATAAACAATGAACTTATTTCCTTTTCCCTCCCATTTTATCGCAACATAATGAGCACTCAATTTATTACTGTACCACAGAATGCTCACTGATGCCTTTTTTGCGTTGTTATCAAAACGTTTACTATTGTATAGTTTCGAGACTTTATAACCGGCTTTTTTGAAATAACTAACGACAGCGTTTATTCGGATACCCGAAAGGCCATTCACAAAGGAAAATCGTGTTTCGTAGAACCGTATAATGCATGCAGGGTGTATTTTCTTATTAAGGATCAATAAGGCATTATATGTCGCAACCCAACCACAGCCATTATATGAGCTATAGTAATTTCCAAATTTCAGTTTTGATGCTGCCCCATTTTTCTGCCCGTATATAAAACCTGAAAAATTGAATTTTTTATTATAGAGGAAGTGGTATAAAGGACGGAGTTTATAAGGGTAATTACCACTAACATCAATCATTCCTGTTGGCTCATTTTCACAGTATACATATAAATTGCTAAATAGCATTGAATCCGTCTCTTCAAGCAGCATTTCCACATCATCCGGACTAATCCACCGGCAAATTACCGGATCATAGTATCGTCTCCAAACATAATACAATCCCGTTTCTTCATCGTATCGATACCCTTTGTAGCGATATGGATTAATACTTCCGATTTCAGTTAATTGCTCCGCATTCAGGATATTTCCCCAGCTATCGTACATATACCTCGCAACTACCATGCCTGTACTATCCAGTATTCCAACAATATCCTTCAATCCGTTATAAATATACCAAAAACGGTTACCGTTATATAAGAATGAAATAAGTTGATTATCTTCGTCATATTCAAAGAATAATTCCTCAATGATTTCTCCTGTCGGGTTTTCTTTCACTTGCCGTATCACTTTATTTTCATCAACAATATACAGTTCTTTTTCTTGTGAATTGTATTCTTTTGCTATGCGCACTCCGTTTTCGTTATACAGGTAAGACACAGTTGGTAAAAGGTTCGTTTTAACTGATTTCAATCTGTTTCCATTCTCCCAATCGAAAGACAACCCACGCAGGTAATTCGTAGGATTCCCCGCTCCATCATAGTCTATACTTTCTAATCCTACTTTCGTTAACTGATCCTTCCAATCAGAATCATACTCAAATGCAACGCTCTTTATTGGTGTACCGACCAGTCCTTCTGTATATTCGTATGTGCTTTTTCCAATTATATTTCCACCTAAATCGTATGTATATGTATATATTTCCTGCGCAAAGGAATTATCCTCCCGAATTATTTGTCCAATGCCATCATACGTATATTCAATTATGTTGCCTTGATTATCTGAAACCCGTTTGATTCTTCCTTCTTTATCATAATCATAATCCCATCCCAAAATCAGATTTCCATTTTTTGTTATCTGATACCCCCAAAGGTCATCTAATGGCTTTGTTGTATCCGGAACATATTCATCACCTTGCCAGACACCTCCATAGCCATAAACATTCTTAATGGTAAATATCTCTGTGTTATTTGTCATCACTACCTTTCGTTCTAATCTGTTTTCTTCATCACGTACAAATTGCGACCGGTAGGAATTTTCTCCGTTTACTTTCCATTCGACTTGGGTCATACCTTTATTATCATTAAACTCATATTCCTTGGACAGGATTATCGATGCGGTTGTAATCGTTTCTTTTGTTAATTCATAATTATCATATTCTTTTTCGAGCGTTATTCCTTCGCTTCTATTTTCCTTTTTTATATTTCCGTTTTCATCATATTCATAGTATGTAATGCTATTATTTATCACATCTTCGATTATCCCTATTTGTCCAAGATATGTATAATACATCCGAAATGCTTCTGCCTCTCCATGATATATTCTAGTTGCCCTGCCATAGGTGTCGTATTCATAAGATACGACTTGTCCGTTTCCGAACATACGTTTATACAAGTATCCGTTACTGGGATTATATTCGTTCTCAATTAACGTTATATCACCAACAGAAACAGAAGAAAGATTCCCATAGTTATCATACCCTAAATCATATGTAACCATATCATGTTCGTTAATCTTATGTGATATGGTATTCAGTTTGTCCAGTTGATATGTAAAGTTGTTTCTATGGTTGTCGCACTGTTCGTGTATTATCCGGTTTAAACAATCATATTGGTAATATGTCACTATTCCATTCGATAAAGTTGCAGACAGCAAATTACCTGTCAAATCATCGTAATTGTATTGTACAGTTTCGCCATTATTAAATGTAGCAATTGTTTTGTAATTTGTTAGCGGCATATCAATTTGTTCAGCTTCTTCCCGATTGCCGTTAATTATTCTGGCTATCAATTCTCCATACTCGTCATATTCATATTGTGTAACATTTCCGAATACATCCGTGTAAGTCCTAACTCTGTTTTGCCCATCATATGTATAATATTCACAATCTGCGTCATCATATCGTACTGTGATTATATTACCGTATTGGTCATACTCATACTCCACAATTTCGCCATAGGAGTCCTCTTCTTTAATCAATTCGTTATTTTCGTTAAATGTCACAGCCTCGTATTTCTTTTGTTGAAAAAATTGCGCATTGTCAAAGATGACGCTGTTCTTACCCGCATAGTAGAATAACCGGTATTCTATCTTCGTATAGTCGCATGGTGCGACGGCACTTCCCGATACGTACTGCCACTGGTCCGTCTTACTGCTTACTTCGATATACGTACTGTGTGCTTCTTCTGCAGAATCGTAGAA
>JABUSI010000205.1 GCA_021442745.1 Erysipelotrichaceae bacterium
GTCGATCCGCCGGCAGAATGTACCGTAACCGTGGATTACGACAACGGTGACGGGGCAAAGATTACGGTGGATTACGGCACGGTGATTTCCGAAGATACATTTACAAATATGCTGGAAGTGTATTGCATCAAAGACGGTGCTATCTTTGAAGGCTGGACGTGTGAGGGACAACCGTTTGACAAGACGACAAAGATTACAAGCGATATCACCATCAAAGCGGTATATACCGATTATCTGCAGTTGCTTGCGTCAAAAAGATGGTCCGGGTATTATCCGGGACCGGATGGTGTGGTGTACAAGTTCGGCAGCTGGGCACTGAACACCGAAGAAAAGAAACTGGTTCACAGCATGTATGCATCGGATTTCTGGGAAATTTTTGAATATTCCTACATTACGGCGGAAAAGTCGAAGGATTCCGATGACGTTCTGATTACTATTACGCTGAAAGATGGTACAACGGAAACGGTAACGTACTGCCAGCCGAACAAAGCTATTGCATCGGATTACATTCTCCGTTCCTACAGTGACATATTCGCTGAAATCTACTATCCGGATGAACAACTGACATCGCAGCAGCTGATGGATTATCTGGATATCGGGGAAGCGTGGTTCTCCATGACAAACTACAACGTCGGACCGGATCTGGTATTTGATAAGGATAACAATACCATCGAATTCCGTTATCCGGACGGTAAAACGGAAACGTATGAAATTACCGGCGTGCAGGCATGGAACTTCTTTACGTATACGTTTGACTGCAAGGATTCTTCCGGTAATGAATGCTGGTTTGAGTTTGGGTTCAACCAGTGGGAACCGCACTATTTCAATATTTATCTGGACGGTTACTTCGAGCAATATACTTCTGAAAAGTATCAGAAATAAACAGAATACAAGAGGTTATGAACGAAATCATAATCTCTTTTACATTTTCCGGATTATTTTTTAAGGAATCTTTAAAATGCGGACAATAGTAACAGTGAAAGGGAACTTTCAGGCAAATAATCGTTGCAAAGATACCGATAACACTGTATAATCTAACCTACGGGTAGATATACCTAAAGTATGTTTCCCCCTTGGCTGAAAAGCCCAACAGACCATAAGGAGGTGTAAGGAAATGAGACAATACGAAGTAATGTACATCCTGAACGCAAACTTGGAAGAAGCTGCCAGAAACGAAGTTATCAATTCTCTGCATGCTATTTTGACCACAAACGGTGGCGAAATTGAAAATGTTGACGAATGGGGTCTTCGCGAATTCGCTTATGAAATCGATGGCATGAAGAAAGGTTACTATGTAGTAACAACTTTCAAGTCTGACGCTGCTAACGTTGCTGAATTCGAACGTGTAGCCAGAATCAATGACAGTGTGATTCGTACAATGATGTTGTGCCTGGAAGACGTAAAGAAATAGGTGAAATGTTATGATTAATCGTGTAATTTTAGTTGGCCGTCTTACAGCGGATCCGGTATTGCGGAAAACGGGAACCGGAACGGCTGTCACGTCGTTTACCATTGCGGTAAACCGTCGTGCGGTGAAAGGGCAGGAACAACCTGCCGACTTCATTCCTTGTGTTGCCTGGCAGAAAACGGCGGAAATCGTCGCACAGTATGCCCGTAAGGGAACGCAGGTCGGAGTTGACGGCAGAATTCAGACACGGAATTATGACGGGCAGGACGGAAAGAAAGTCTATGTCACGGAAGTTGTCGTAGATAATTTCTCATTGCTCGGCAGCAAGAACGGTACGACGGAAAGTCGTCCAAGTATGTCATACGAACCGAGTGAACCGGCGTATGATGATTTCGGAACTCCATCGCTTGACGTATCAAGTGATGATCTTCCGTTCTAACGAAAGGAGTACAGAACAATGGCATTCAAGAAACAAAGAATGGGCCGTAAGAAAGTATGTTATTTCACAAAGAATAACATCAAATACATTGACTATAAGGATGTTGAATTATTGAGAAGATATATCTCTTCCAATGGTAAGATCACTCCACGTCGTGTGACCGGCACAAGCGCTAAGTACCAACGTATGTTGGCTACGGCTATCAAGCGTGCACGTCAAATGGCTTTGTTGCCTTACGTAGCAGACTAATTTATCAAAGCCTCCATATGTGAAGTATGGAGGTTTTGTTTGTTTTGTAAATAAAGGAGGAAACGATATGAACAATAACGTACGGAAATTAACCGAGGGTGCCATGATGGTGGCTCTTGTTGGTATTGTGATGGTGCTGAACCGCCAGCTGGCAAATGCGCTGGACGTGTATCTGATGTGGATTCTGCCGTTTCCTGTTTTGATTTACACGATTCGTTACGGTGTGAAGAATGCGGTGATTGTATCCGTCTGTTCGGTGATTGTCAGCTTTATGTTTTCTTTGCCGACGTCCATCTTTTATGTCGCTGCCAGCTGTGTAATCGGTCTGGTTTACGGGTATGGAATTGCGACTAAAAAGTCCAACGGATGGTTATTGGGAAATACCATTTTATGCAGTACCGTTGTAATGATTCTCACAACTTTTGTATTAGCGAAGATTTTTGGTTATAATTTAAGTGACGAGATAGCGCTTGTGGCGGATATGGCGAATAAAATGAACCTGTCCGTGGAACTGAACCTGATTAAAATCATTGCGATTATCAGCCTGTTCCTGTCCTGCGTGCTGGAAGGTTTCCTGATTCATATGCTGGCCTTCTTAATCTTGCGGAAATTAAAAATCGACTTCCCGCAGTTCAAACCGCTGCATCATTACCGGGCACCGAAGTGGCTGGGGTATCTCAGTATCCTGGTAATTATCGCAGGGTTTGTGACACCGTTTGTGTCTTTGCCGGAAATGGCAGAGGAAGTATTGTTCGGATTACGGGCAATCTGTCTGGCGGTGGATATTGCGGTAGGATATCTGGTACTGGTAATCGGATATGCCGTACAGGGGAATAAAAAGGGTGTATTGTCATTGTTTGTAAGAGTTGGTCTGCTTACGGCTATCTGTTACGCATTGTCATCGTTTGGCCTGATTTCTTCTTCTGCCGTTCTGTTACCGGTCACCTTATTGTTGTACGTGCTGGTATTCATCGGAATACTGGATATGGTCAGTGACTTCCGTTCGGAAGTTATAAGGAGGTTCTCGAATGAGAAATCGTCTTGAGAAAATACAGATTATCGGGTTTGGGATTATCTTAGCGGAAATTATCATTACCCTGTTGCTGGAATTCGGGTTTCAGGTACGCTTTGCGGCGACGATGATGATTATGGTTGCGGTAAACGGCGTGTATTTTGTCGTGGCATTTATCAAGAAGCATGATGACGAAACGACCCGGCAGGAAACCATCAGGCAGTATCTGAATGAGTCTGCGGCGGAAGCGATTGATCTGGGAAGCATCGGTATTCTGATGTACGATGACAATCACAACGTCGAATGGAACAGTGAACTGATGACGGAATGGGGACTGGATGCCGTCGGACAAAGCGTTACGATGTGGAAACCGGAAATCAATAAGATTTTCACGGATGAGGAAGATTTCGTTTATGTACAGGAAAACGGACGGGAGTTTGAAGTCAGAAGAACGACGCACGGACAGGTGCTGTTCTTCAAGGACGTCACGGAACTCCGTCAGCTGGAAGAACAGTATGAAAACGAAAAAGTGGTGTTCGGACTGATTCATCTGGATAACTACAGTGAAACCATTCAGTACGAAGACGAAACAAAGATTGCGAAAATCAATACGGAAGTCCGGCAGAGAGTACTGGACTGGTGCAAGAGTCACAATATGCTGGTACGGCGTGTACGGTCCGACCAGTTTGTGGTGGTTGTCAACGAATTGAATTTTGAACAGTGTGTCCGTTCCCGGTTTGATATTCTGGATGAAGTCCGGAAGAATGCGGAAAAGCTGGAAGTTGCGATTACGTTGTCCATGGCGTTTGCGAAGGGCACGCCGGATTATCTGGAACTGGACAGTATGGTGAGTGATATGATGGAACTGGCCATGAACCGCGGCGGGGACCAGGTATGTGTAAAAGAACCGGGAGAAGAAGTAAAATTCTACGGTGGCAGTACGGAAGCGCAGGAAAAGCGCAGTCGTGTGCGGGTACGTGTTATGGCACAATCCATCCGCAATATGATTGCCAAGGCGTCCAACGTCATTATTGTCGGACATAAGGAAATGGATTTTGACTGTTTCGGTGCGGCTTTGGGAATGGATGTGATTTCCCAGTTATGCGGTGTTCCGGGTGTGATTGTCGCAAAGGATACGACAATCGAGTCCAAACTGAAACAGAATCTGTATACGTTCAGTGACGAACTGATGGAACGCCATCTGTTTGTGAACGAGGAAGAAGCGCTGGCTTTGCTGTCAGACGATACACTGGTGATTGCGGTAGACCATCACGTGATGAGTTTAAGCAACGGTGCGTCAATTCTGGAAAAGTCCAGACGGAATATGATTATTGACCATCACCGCCGGAAAAGTGAAGACGGGATCAGTGCTTCCCTGGTATATGTGGAAACAAGTGCGTCCAGTGCGACTGAGCTGATTGTGGAACTTTTGCAGTATCAGCCGAACAAGAGCAAGGAAACGCTGACGAAACTGGAAGCGAATATTATGTTTGCGGGTATGGCCGTGGATACCAACCGGTTCCGTTCCCGCAGCGGAAGCCGTACCTTTGAGGCAGCAAGTGCTTTGCGGCAGTTCGGTGCGGATCCGATGGAAGTGGATGAAATGCTGAAGGATACGTATCAGGAATTTGAAGTCCGGACGAAGATTCTTTCCAACGTGGAAAAGGTCTTTGACGATTTCGTCATTGCACCGGTGAATGCCATTGTGAGCCGTACCTCATTGTCGAAGGCAGCGGATTATCTGTTGCAGGTACAGGGTATCAAGGCAGCGTTTGCGATTGGTATGATTGACGATCATACAGCCGCCATCAGTGCCCGTTCCAACGGTGATGTCAACGTACAGGTTATTATGGAACGGATGAACGGAGGCGGGCATCTGACCCAGGCAGCTTTGCAGAGAGCGGACTGTACGGTGGATGATCTGAACAACGAATTGTATGACGTACTGGAAGAGTATGTAAAGGAGAATGAACATGAAAGTAATTCTGTTAAGTGATGTAAAGAAAGTCGGTAAGAAGGGCGAAATCGTTGACGTAGCGGACGGTTATGCCAGAAACTTCCTGATTGCCCGGAAACTGGCAGTACAGGCTACGGATACCAGCAAGAAGATTCTGGATAACCAGAAGAAACAGGCTGCGGAAGAAGAAGCACAGGCAGTTGCCGAAGCCAAAGTGCTGAAAGAGCAGATTGAAAAGCTGGTGCTGGTATTTAAAATGAAGGTCGGTAAGGAAGGAAAGCCGTTCGGTACGGTTTCCACCAAACAGATTACCGAAGAATTGCAGAAGCGGTATCAGATTAAAGTGGATAAGCGGAAATTCGTGGATAACGAAAACCTGGGTACACTGGGATACCATGACGTAAAAGTGGAATTGCACAAAGGAGTTATTGCGAACGTTCGCGTTCAGATGATTGAAGAATAGGAGGTGTCGGTATGCCAATCAAACAGGTACCAAAGGTAATCGACGTTGAAAAAGCATTGTTGGGATCGTTAATGATGTATCCGGAAAACTGCGATTGCGCATACGAGCAGGGATTGAACGCAGAAGATTTCTACGTGGAATCCCATCGCCGGTTGTATACCGCCATTATGGATATGTTTCTGGCGAAGAAAACCATCGATATCGTATCCGTATCGGCTTATATCAACGATCTTGGACAGGCTGCCCAGATCGGTGGAACCGAATATCTGTTACAGGTTGTCGATATGGCAACGGCACCGGCGAATGCGGAATATTATATTCAGCAGATTCAGGAAAAAGCGGTATTGCGGAAACTGATTGAAGTCGGACAGGAAATCGGAAATTCTTCAATGGAACATTCCTATGAAATCGATGAAGTACTGGATGAAGCGGAAAAGAAGATTCTGAACATTACCAGAAACCGCCGGACAACGGATTTCCAGCCGTCTGCCAAGGTCATTGACGAGGTTATGGAACTGCTGAAAGAACGCCAGAAGGGCAACGGTATGACCGGTGTTGTAACGAATTTCCAGGATCTGGACCGGGTAACCAACGGGTTCCAGAAGGGCGACCTGATTGTTGTTGCGGCTCGTCCGGCTGTCGGGAAAACGGCATTTGCGCTGAATATGGCATTGAATGCCAGCTTGTATGACAACCGTACGGTAGCTCTGTTCTCGCTGGAAATGCCGGCTACCCAGTTACTGACAAGAATGATGTCCTGCCGGAGTAATGTGGAGGCCAACAAATTCCGGAACGGACGGTTAAACAATGCAGACTGGAACAGTCTGATGGAAACGGCGAACGATATGAAGAGCTGCAAGCTGTTTATTGACGATTCCTCCTCCATCAAAACGTCCGAGATTTTCTCAAAGTGCCGGAAACTGAAGGGAGAACACCAGCTGGATCTGGTTGTGATTGACTATATGCAGCTGATTACCGGAAGCGG
>JABUSI010000248.1 GCA_021442745.1 Erysipelotrichaceae bacterium
ACTGTATAAATTTCCCGAAACGCCCCCTACGGCATAAAACGGGCTGAACACAAACGAAGTAACCGTCGGTGTTACCGTATTGGTTATCACGCTGGTAAGCCCGAAAATGAAACCACAGACGGCTCCCTGCGTCTTTCCCAACAAAATCCCTGCCAGAATTACGGGAATATGCATCGTTGTCGCCCTGACAACTCCTATCGGCACATACCCAAGCGGTGTCATCCACAACACCAGTTCCAGCGCAATCAGAAACGCCAATTTCACCATCTGTTCCGTTTTTTTATTCTTCATGTTTTCATCCTTCCTTTTGTTCCCCAAGGGATACAATGTACAGATTGTTATCGTATGGAAACAGATTTTATAAGTCTGTGTATTCATCCCAGCTCACTGCTTCCAAATTCATTATACATGGTTTTGTTCAAATGAAAAGTATTTCCCTTTTCAGGAATCCCTGCATCCGGGTCATATAGAAAACATGCAAGGAGGAAAAAGAAATGAAATATATCAGAATTGTCATATTGTGTTTGTTGATGGCCTTTATGAATCTGACCACCGTCAGTGCTGCCGAAAACAAATACGCGAAAAATGCCCGGCCGTATATCACCGAACCCGTAAATGCCAAAAGTGACTTCTCCGTCACTAATATTCGTACCGCCTGGTACGTCTACCCCAACAGCAATCCCAACAACTTCAACAGTTTTACCGACATGGGACTTGTTAAATACCGGGGAGATGTCGCTTACTGCATCCAGCCGCTGGAACTGGTCGTCACCAGTGCAACCTACTCGGAAATCGAATGGAACGGTTATCCATCCCTCTCCGACTCCAAAAAAGAACTCATTCAGCTGTATATGAATTACGGATATGACTATCCGGGACACAAGACCAACGATTATTATCTGGCTACCCAGAAACTCATCTGGGAAACCATGGGATATACCGTAAAATACTATTCCGACACCGCCTTCACCAAATCCTACAGCGTATCGGAAGAAGCCAAGGAAATCAAACGGTTAACGGAAAACCACGGAAAAACCATCAGCATCCCTGACGATGAACTCTTTCTGCACCAACAGGATGAAATTACTCTTACCGACCGCAATAAAGTTCTGCAGGACTACACCGTAAAAAGCGCTCCCGAAGGAGTCACCGTAACCATCGACAAAAATACGTTAACCGTTACCGCCGACAAGCCGGTAAAAGGAACGATTGTGCTGCAGCACGGCATCGATCAGGATCTGTCATTGCAGACACACGTCATCAAATCGTCTTACTCCCAGAATATGGCAACGTATCAGAACGGAACGTTACCACCGCTGCGCTATGAATTACCCGTTAACGTCGTGGGAAAAGGTGACGCAAAAATCAGAAAAACCGATACCTTCACCGGAAAACCGTTAGCCGGGGTTACCTTCCGTATCGCCGATAACGAAAAAATGGAAAATGCCGAAGAATATACAACCGATGAAAACGGAGAAATCCGTCTGGAAGACGTATGGGCAACCCCTTACTACATTCAGGAAACCAAAACCATTGACGGTTACGTTTCAGATGATACCGTCCGTACTTTTACCGTTACGGAAAACGAAACGGTAACGGTAAAGATTACCAATATGCCACACACCGCCGATTACACCATTCATAAATCCATTGAACTGGATGAACGGTATCTCTTGCAAGTCAACGATCTGTCCGGATTTACCTTTACCGTACACCGTCTGGACGAAACACAGGACGACATGGAAATGACAACCGACGAAACCGGAACCTGCACCCTGACGTTACCGCTTGGCACTTACGAAGTCCGGGAAACACCGAAACCAGGTTATCTGGCAAAGGACCCCTGGACGATAACCATTACGGAAAACACGGAAGAAGAAGTATACAACGAAATCCGGAAAGTCCGTCTGCAAGTACAGAAAATTGATGCCGATACGAAATTACCGATTCCGTTAACGTGCAGTTTCACCCTCAAAGACAGTAACGGCAATTACGTTCTGGCATCGGACGGTTCTGCCACCCACGTATCGGACGATACCGGTGTTGTCGTGATTGACGATTTGTTTCCGGGAGAATATATACTGGAAGAAATCAAGGCGCCGGACGGTTACCTGTTATCGACAACACCGCAGACCATCCTTCTGGACGGCACCCAATCCGTCGTATCCGTCTTCTTCACAAACAAGGCTTTGCACGGACAGATTGCCGTCATCAAAACCGGAGACGTGTGCACATCTTTGAAAAAAGAAGATACCCCGTACGGAACGTTATACACGCCGGTCTTTGAACCGAAACCGTTACAAGGTGTAACGTACGAATTACGTGCCCATAAGGACATCATCGGCAAAGAAGGCACCGTTCATTATCGCAAAGACGAAGTGATCGCAACCAAAACAACCGACGACAACGGAGAACTTATCTTTACGGATTTACCGCTGGGATCGTATGAACTGGAAGAAACCGATGCACCGGACGGCTATGAAATTGATTCTGAGATTACGGTTGTTACCCTCAGACAGAAAGACGAAACACGGACCATTGTCAAAGACAAGGAATCCTTCTTCAACAAGTGGAGAATTCCGGATGTCACGGTATACAAGAACCACGAACCGTCCTTTTTCATCAGCGAAGAAGAAGCACAGAAAGACGTAGTTCTGGGCTTGTTTACCGCCAAAGACTGCGAGCTGTTCGGCTTTACCATACCGAAAGATTCCCTGATTGCTTACGGCGGTACCTCGGACAATTCCTTTACCGCACCTCTGCCGTTTGAAGGAGAATTTTACGTAAAAGAACTCGCCTGTCATCCTTCCTTCGCGTTATCCGGCCAGACACTGACAATTACTTATGAAAACGGCTTGGTTCACATTCCGCACAAGACCTTACAGAACGGACTGAAGCGTTATTCCGCCGCCGTCTATAAATATGACGAACGCAGTAAAAAAGCCCTGGAAAACGCTTGCTTCGGCATATTCATAAGCGGAAAGGAAAAACCGTTGCAGACAAGCTGTTCCGATTCATCCGGCATTGCCCGGTTTACGGAACTGGAACTCGGAACGTACGAACTGGAAGAACTCTCGGCACCGGAAGGATATCAGCTGCATACCCAACGCCAGACGATTACCGTTACCGAAAACGAAGACATCAACGTTCTGAATTTCCCGAACAGCCGTGTCGTACCGACAGCCGATCCGTACCCGAACGTCCTGGGTTTACTGGCCATTTTCCCGTTAGCCGGTTTACTGTTACTCAAAAAACGACTGTAAAAAAAGAGATGACGCCTGTCATCTCTTTCGTCTTTCGTATTGCTGTTCAAAGGTTACCGTTTCGTTACTGTCATGATATCCGATCACCGTATTCAGATTCACGTTATGAATGCTCCGGAAAATATTGATATCCACGTTCGGATTGATGGTCCGGTATCTGGCAATCAGTTCTTTCATTTCCTGCCGTTTGGATTTCGTACTGAACTCTTCGGAATCCCGGTTTTCCGTAAACCGGCAGGCACAGCGGATAAATTCCAGTTCGTTATAACGGCACCAGTCCAGGATATCTTTTTCCTTTACCATATACAACGGACGTATCAGTTCCATTCCCTCAAAGTTCGTGCTGTGAATCTTCGGCATCATGGCCTGAAACTGTCCGCCATACAGCATTCCCATTAAGGTCGTTTCAATCACGTCGTCAAAATGATGTCCGAGCGCAATCTTGTTGCACCCTGTTTCTTTCGCAAAACGATACAGATATCCCCGTCGCATTCTGGCACACAGATAACACGGAGAATCGTCGATTGTATGTACATAGTCAAAGATTTCAGTATGGAAAATCTGAATCGGAATGTTCAGAAGTACGGCGTTGTCTTCAATTCGTTTCCGGTTTTCTTCGTTATATCCCGGGTCCATCACGATAAACTTCAGGGTAAAATCCATTTTCCCGTGCCGCTGAATTTCCTGCATGCATTTAGCCAGCAGCATGGAATCTTTTCCGCCGGAAATGCATACCGCAATCCTGTCACCCGGTTCAATCATCTTGTACTCGTTAATCGCTTTGACAAACCTGCACCAGATTTCCTTACGGAAACGTTTGACAATACTCCGTTCGATTTCTTCATACCGTTCCATGACTGCTCTCCTTTTTTTCAACTATTCCATTATACAAAAAAAGCAGAGATTGTACATCTCTACTCTTCTGTCATCTGAATACGAACTTCCGTATTGTATTCACCGGTCAGTTCATCGACAGCCGGCGTTCCGGTACAATATACCATAACGTCCGTTCCGTCTTTGCGACGAATCCGATGCTGAATACCGGCAATTTTTCCGGTATTCTGGGTCTTGTTCACAAGACTCATATAATCCTGCAGATCGTCCGGCGGAATCAAATCCATCTGGTGCATATGGTTACTGATGACATCATCCCAGGTGTAGCCGGTCGCCCGTTCAAAGTTTTCATCCACGCGAATGATTGCCAGATTGGAATCCAGCAGATAATCACTGTACCACAACATATACACCGGACTGTTGATTACTCTTTCCAAATCCTTTTCCCGATGTTTTTTGTCTTCCTCCATCCGGTTCTTTCTTTCTCTTGCCGTCATCAGCAAGTCTTCAAACTGTTCCACCGGAATCGGTTTACTGAAATAGTATCCCTGCATCATCGCACAGCCGATACCACTGATGAATACGGCCTGTTCCTTCGTTTCAACGCCCTCGGTAATGACCGGAATTTCCAGTTCATGTGCCATCCGGATCATAGCACGGATAATCTGGGAACCCTTCTTCAGTTCTTTTGTCGTTTCAATAAACCGGACATCCATCTTGATGATATCCACCTGCATGTCCTTTAAAACGTTTAAGGAAGAGAATCCGCTTCCGAAGTCATCCAGTTCTACGGTAAAACCGTTCTGATGCAACAGATTCACGACACCGACCAGCATATCCGGCTGTTCGATATACGCACTTTCCGTAATTTCCAGCCGCAGCATGGAAGGCGGCAGATTATACTTCTGTACCAGATCCTTCAGAATCTGTACGATATTTTCATCTAAGAAATCCATTCGGGAAATATTGACGGAAATGGATACCGGCAGCAACATATCCGAATCTCTCCATTTGCTCATCAGTATACAAGCCTGTTCCCATACATAACGGTCCAGAATGTGAATCGCACCGGTCTTTTCCAGAGCCGGAATAAACTCACCGGGTGAAATCCATCCCAAAGAACTGTGTTTCCAGCGGCTTAATGCTTCCGCACCGATGATTTCACCGGTCATATAGTTATACTGCGGCTGGAAGTATACTTCAATTTCCTTGGATTCAATTGCCTTTTCCAGCGATTGGTTGATATACAGTTCACGCCATTGGCTCTGCCACATTTCTTCACCGAAAATAGCCATATTGCTGCCAATCTTGGTCTTGACGCTCTTCTGCGCCATATGTGCCCAGTCCATCATCTGGTTCAGATCCGGACTTTCCATATCTTTCTGCTGCAACAGGTAAATACCGGCTGTCAGTTCGACATAATAATTCATCCGTGGGTCTTTCAGATACGGCCCGATCACGTTACAGATGGAATCAAACCGCTGATGAAGGACCTCATCATTGGTATAGGTTGTTAACATCACCAAAGTATCGGCAATCCAATGACCGCAGATATCCAGTTCTCCCAGACACGAAGATGTTGTAGTCGCCCAGAATTTCAGCAGTTCGTCCCCTTTTTCATAGCCGAAAAAGTCATTGACGAATTTGAATTTCTTAATATCGCAATACCATAACGCAAACTGTTTTTTCGGATGTTCCATAACCACCCGCATCAGATGTTTTCTGAATCCGACCTGGTTCAGAATTCCGGTCTGCTCATCGATATCATCCGCTTCGAGCTGGTTTTCTCCCAACATCAGCCGTGAACGCAGTTTTTCTGCGTACATTTCTTTGTCCGCCAGACTCTTCCATAAGGAAAGGCTTCGGCGGGTATCACCGTCATACAACTGACTGAGTCCGACCGCAACGGATAATTCAAAGATTTCGTTCCGGTTTTCCTCTTTCACGTTATCCGCAAGAATCTGCAGATATTCTTTATCCGACATCACGGGGTTTTCAACAATAACCGCAAACTCATCGCCGCCAATCCGGTAACATCCGCAATCCGCAAACGTCTTCCGGATCACCTCAGCAGTACGTTTCAGCAAGCGGTCCCCCTGCGCGTGTCCGTAATGGTCGTTCGCTTCCTTCAGCCCGTTTACGTCCAGAAACATCAGATAGGCATTATCAAACGGACTCTTGTCGATTTCTTCCATATGAATGTCAAACGCACGGCGGTTTCCCAGAGACGTCAGGGCATCCTTAACCGACAATTCTTCGTAGATATTCAGTTTCCGCTGACTCATTTCTCCCTTGTAAATGTCGTCAATCATACTGAAGATTACTGTAAAC
>JABUSI010000263.1 GCA_021442745.1 Erysipelotrichaceae bacterium
AATTTGCAGGCACAAAAGAAATTGAAGGCCATGATTTGTTTACTTATGACAACGAATTCCTGGATGACGGCAGAATGATGTTACGCACAGTGGATTATTATTTCCCTGCCACCGTTACCGATCTGACAGTTAATTTCACACAGCCTGAATGTGACCAAACCCCTGACTTTACTCCGACAGTTACGACAAACCTTCCTGACGGACAAATCTACCTTGACCCTGACAGAATCAGCTGGTCAGATGTGGCAGGCTGGGGCATGACGGAATCCGACACCTTTGAGGCAGGCCACACATATGTTGTGGAAGCATATTTTGACTCAAATTACGAGTTAACAGAATACCCTGCTGATTCTACAGGTGCTTTCACAGGCACACTGAACCTTGACGGCATGACCTTGATTTCAGCAGAGGTCTCAAACGGCAATTCATTGTACATTGTTGCATATAAGGAAATTCCTCTCACCTTCTTAAGTGATGAAACCACCACCTTTACACAGGGTAATGCACCTGATTTGCTGACAATCAGATGTAACGGCTCTATCGGGGATTTTGACCACCTTGAAGTGAATGGACAAAAACAAGAGGATGACACCTATGAATTGACAGAGGGCAGCACAATTGTCACCTTTGACAAGTCATATCTTAATACCCTGCAGCCAGGTACCTACGATGTAACCTTTGTTTACAACGTTGAAGAAATCGTAATCATACCAGGCAACCCTGCCGCAAAGGCATCGAAAGCATCAACAAGCGCAGTTACCGCTCCTGCACCATTGGCTTCTTACAGATCAAAAGCTGTACAGAAGACAGCTACAGTACGGATTATCGTAAATGCACAGACAGCGCCACAGAAACCTGCAACAGGTGTAGGCGATATAAGCTTTGTTTACATAACATTCCTTGTTTCCTGCATGGGTCTTGCATTGTTGTTAAAGGAAAAAATACAACTAAATAAATAAACATGGGGTTTACCGAACAAAGGAGACGAGAAATCGTCTCCTTTTCTCATTCTCTTGGCTTCTTGAAATAAAGCAATGCGCTAACGAAAAACGTCAGCGCATTTTTATACGGTACGACGGTCCTTGTCGGGATGCGATGCATAAAACCTGCCTTTACTCTCATACATAAGGCTCTCGGCTTTCCGAATGCCCTTTTCCATCTGACAGATTTCTTTAATCCAGACACAACCGCAACTGACTAGTTCCCCGAAAGAATCCTTTTGCGTCATCATCTCAAACCGGTTACGGAAAGACGATTCTATCTCTTCGTGACTGATAATCACGAATTCATCGCCGCCGATCCGATAGATCCGGTCCTTTTCTGTCCCAAAAAACATGGTCAGCAAAGCATGAGCTTCTTTGATCAGTTCATCTCCCGCTTTGTGCCCCTTCAAATCATTGGCTTGCTTCAGTCCGTTGACATCGGCAAATATGACACCTGCGGGTATATCGGTTTTTTTCATTTCTTCCAGATCACGGATGTATGCTGTCCGGCTGTATGCGCCGGTCATGATATCCGTATCTCTCTGCGCCTCAACAAGAAGATTGCTGTAAATCGCATTGTGTTTGGTTTTCTGGATACTATATGCGCAATAACCCGAAATGAACACACAGACCAGACTGCTCACCAATGCATTCCTATCTCCGGGGGTAATCCCGGCATTCAATCGGCAATACCAGATGACTGCCATAACCGTTTCTGCCGAAACTGCTGATGCAATCAGACGGATCGGAACATCCGTAATCAGCATGGGAATGGTTACCAGCATGGTGCAGAAGGTGCCGCAATAGGAATCCGATCCAAGAAAATTCGCATGGTAAATGCCAAAGGCATACGCTGTCGCGATGACACAATAGAACAGCACCATAATCCAGCGGGGATGTGTCCGGAAATAAAACCAATATAAAATATGTTCCGCAATCAGAGCAGCCGCAAAACCGTTACAAAAGCTCCAATCGTTCACAGTTAATGCACCGGGATACAAAGAATATGCCATCATTACCACAAAAACGATCGTCATCATCATCAATGCGGTTAGCAAGGACGTACAATTCTGTTTACGGATTTCCGAAATACACACCCTGTATTCTTCTTTTGTCAGTCCTCCCCAAAGGATGTTGGTCATAAAATCGCGTTTTTCTCTCATGCAGCACATTCCCTTTCTTTGCGTTTTCGGTTATCATATCACACTGTCACAAATTATACACGTTTTTTTCAAAGGAAATTGCGATTTTAAAACCGGTCTGCACATACACGTGCAAACCGGTCTGTATCTGTATTCTTTTAAATTTCAAACAAATCGCTGAACGCTTTCAACGCACCCTCTGTCTTGTGTGCCAGTACGTTCTTTGCCAGTACTTTACCTAACTGTACACCTTCCTGGTCGAAACTGTTGATGTTCCACGCAAATCCCTGGAACATTACCTTGTTTTCAAAGTGAGCCAGTAATGCACCTAAACTTGCCGGTGTCAGTTGTTTACCGATGATGACACTGGACGGACGTTCTCCCGCAAAATACTTATTCGGATTGGTATCGTCTTTACCCATCGCAAAGGCAACGATCTGAGCCGCAACGTTCGCATTCAGTTTCTGCTGGCTGGTAGAATCCTGAATTACAACGTCCTTTTCACCCTGGCTGTGCACAAATCCGATAAACTGAATCGGTACAACGTTCATACCCTGGTGTAATAACTGGTAGAAGGAATGCTGTCCGTTGGTACCCGGTTCCCCGAAAATAATCGGACCGGTCTTATAGTTGATCGGTTCTCCGAACCGGTTCACGCTCTTACCGTTGGATTCCATATCCAATTGCTGTAAATGCGCAGGGAATCTGGACAATGCCTGGGAATACGGTAATACCGCCGTACATTGATAACCCAGAACATTCCGTTCATACACACCGATTAACGCATCCAGCAAAGCCGGGTTTTCATACATATTCGGATTGGTAGCGTTCTTGTCTTCTTCTGCAGCACCCTTTAGGAAATCCGCAAAGACTTCCGGACCGAACGCCAGTGACAGAATGCATCCGCCGACTGCAGAACAGGAAGAATACCGTCCGCCGATATAATCATCCATATAGAAGGAATCCAGATATTCCGGATTGTTTGCCAACGGTGACGTTTCACTGGTAACAGCAACCATATGATACGAAGGATTCAAACCGGCTTTCACCAAAGCATCCTTTACAAACGATTCGTTTGTCAGTGTTTCCAGTGTTGTTCCGGATTTGGAAACCAGCACAAACAACGTATGTGCCAGATCGCAATTACCCAATACCATCACCGCATCATCCGGGTCCACGTTCGAAATAAACTTCGCTTCCATCTTCAGGGTATTGTTGGTCTTAGCCCACAATTCCAAAGCCAGATAAATAGCCCGCGGGCCTAAATCCGAACCGCCGATACCGATCTGAACGGCCGTCGTAAACTTTTCGCCTTTTTCATTTGTGATTTCACCGGCATGCACTTTCTTCGCAAACTCTGCAATCCGGTTCTGCTGTTCAACATAATATGCTCTCTTGTTTACACCGTCGCATACAACATCTTCTCCCAGTTGTCCTCTGGTCAGCTGGTGCAATACCTTACGCTTTTCACCGGTATTGAATACTTCCCCGTTCAGCAATAAGTTATACTTTTCCACCAGTTGCTGTTCCTTTGCCAGTTTCTCCAGACCGGACAAAATCGTTTCATCGACTTTCTTTGCGGCATAATGATATGTCATGCCGTTTGACATTTTTACGCAATAAGAACCGACGCGTTCAGCCGTCAGCACTTCTTTCAGGCTGACTTCTTTGGTTGCCGCAAGTTCTTTTACGGCATTCAGTTCATCAAAATTCTTCCAAGAAACCATGTTCTTATCCTCCTGTGGTTTACTTTACTATTATAATCCATTTTCAGTATATAATTAAGACAGAAATATCGGCAACAATCATCGGACGCAAAAAAGAACAGGAGGTACCATCATGATTTCCGCTCAAGAAGCCTTACGACAGCTTTCCTATTGGGAATGCCTTACCGATTCAGAGAAAAACACTCTGCTGACATCCTCTTATATCCGTACGTATCACGAAGGAAATTCCATATTTACTGCCGAAGAATGTCTGGGACAAGCCATTGTCTTATCCGGAAAAATCCGCGTCTATCACTTATCCAAAGAAGGAAAAGAAATTACCTTATTCACATTATCGGAAAACGAAACATGCATTCTGTCATCCTCCGGTATCTTACCGCATCTTTCGTTTGATACCTTCGTCAGTGCCGAAGCCGACTCCGTTGTGTTACTCATTCCGCATGACTGTTTCCAGAACCTGTTAAAGGAAAACATCGAAGTCAAAGTAAAAGTCTATGAAATGGCACTGGATAAATTCTGCCGTGTCGTATGGTCCATGCACCAGATTCTATTTTTCGGTTTCGACCAGCGCTTAGCTACGTTTCTGTTAAATGAAGTACAACGCACCAAATCCGATACTCTCCACCTGACCCACCAGCAGATTGCCACCCAGGTCAATTCTGCCAGGGAAGTTGTTGCCCGGATGCTGAAGGAGTTTTCGAAACAAGGAATCGTTTCCTGCAAGCGCGGTACCATCCGTGTACTGGACATGGAAAAACTGAAAGGAATGATTAGCGAATAAGCCAAATGAAACGGTTATCCTTTGTATCCTTTTGTGCGTTTGTGCAAATACAACAGGATATGTAATCATCCGCCAAAAGAAACGAAACAGAATAACGACAAAAGAGACTTAGTCACGGAACAAGTCTCTTTTTTTTGCGATACTGTACCTGTCTCACAAAACACAATCATACAATATACTGCACTCGGTTTCCCCCATGCGGTCCTGTGTTTTGTGAGACACGAAAGGAGGACTTATTTTGAAGTACATCTGTGTCATCTGCGGTTTTGTCTATGACGAAGCCAAAGAACCGGTTTTATTTTCCGCTCTTCCCGATACCTGGATATGTCCGGTATGCGGTGCACGGAAAAACAATTTCCATGCGGAAGAAGACAAAAAGAAACCGCAGGAAGCTCATACGATCTATGAAACCGACCTGCAGCCGTTATCGACCGCACAGTTATCCGCCTTGTGTTCCAATCTTGCCAGAGGATGTGAGAAACAATACAAGTTCCGGGAATCCGAACTGTATACGCAACTGTCCGAATATTTCTTACGTCATACCCCGCAAGAACCGGAAGCATCCCTTGACCGCATTACCGCATTACTCAAGGAAGATTTGAACGAAGGCTACAAAACCATACACCGGATCGCATCTGACGTCGGCGACCGCGGTGCCTTGCGTGTCTGCGTATGGGGCGAAAAAGTCACCCGTATCCTGCACGATTTAATGGAACGCTACGCTACAGAAGGCGAGCAATTTTTAGCAGACACGAACATCTGGGTATGTTCCATCTGCGGATTTGTGTATGTGGGAAATACCGCTCCGATGCTTTGTCCGGTATGCAAAGTGCCGGACTGGAAATTTGAAAAGATCGAAGGAGGTATCGGACTATGAAACAAGTTGCCGTACGAAACATCCGGTTATGTACCAAGGACTGCTTATGCCTGTACGTCTGCCCGACCGGGGCAACCGATACCGAAAACAGCATCATCGATACGACAAAATGCACCGGTTGCAAATCATGCGCCGATGCCTGTCCGAACGGTGCCATTTCCATGGTTCCGCTATCCTACCCTGCCCAGCAGAAAAAACAGGATGACGTCATCGCTATATTGAATGCCGTATCTTACCGCAAGATGCAAGCGGAAACCATAGCGAATCAAATCGCCTGTCAGGCCGGCAATCAAACCGTACAACCGCTGATGCAAGCCATTGCCCGCTCATCCCGGTTGATTGCGGAAGATTTGATTCGGGAAGCCGGTTATATGCTTCCCCAAAGTGCCAATGCACAAGATTTCCTGCAAGGGTTACTCACAAATCCGCCTGACGATTTCCCGACCGAAATCGTAACCGAACTGTTAACACGCATTCCATGCAACGAAACGAAAGAAGGAATTATACAATGACAAAATGGAAATGTACTGTATGTGGTTATATACACGAAGGCGATACGCCACCCTCAAAATGTCCGGTCTGCCGTCAGGGAGCCGACAAGTTTGTAAAACTCGAAGAACCGAAGAATCCTTACGAAGGCACACAGACGGAAATAAACCTCAAAGCCGCTTTTTCCGGCGAATCCCAGGCAAGAAATAAATATACGTATTTTGCTTCCGTTGCCAGAAAAGAAGGCTATGAACAGATTGCAGCGTTATTCTTAAAGACGGCCGAAAACGAAAAGGAACATGCCAAATTATGGTTCAAAGAACTGAACGGCATAGGCAATACCGCAGATCCAGAACAGGTTGTTGTAGGAAGCGATTTCCTGACCGGCTACCATTGC
>JABUSI010000268.1 GCA_021442745.1 Erysipelotrichaceae bacterium
CAAATCACTCTGTATACGGGATTTGAAAATCTATTCATCGGCCCAAAATGGTCGTGTATAGTATTATCATGATTGATATGGCCTTGAAGCGGACGCGTTGCTTTTTTGCCGGACATGTTTTGTCTAATTTGTTGAACTTATATGTTTCTATTTGTCAATAACTTTCCAATATCCGGTTTTATTAGATCCAACCCGCTCAATAAGTTCCTTATCTTTAAGAGAAGCAATGATTCTGTTTGTACTTCTTATAGGTTTTTCTATACTATCTGCTATTTCGCTGATAGTATAATTTGGATTGTCTCTTAACAATGATAATACTTTTTTCTCAATCTCGTTTATTGTGCCATTTATTGTGCCATTTATTGTGCCATTTGGCATAATATTTCTTAAAAACTCGAACGTGAAGAAACTCTCTTCATTGATATAGTTAATTGTAACGTTTGATTCGTTGCACAAATCATATATCTTTTTTATTCCATGTCCGAATGTTTCTACATCTTGACACAAAAACAAAACTCTTGCGATATTTTCATTTCTTAAAAAGGATTTTAAGTCCTGACGAGCATAATCTTCAGGAGTATATTCATTTGCAAAGTCTCCGGGATTTGTGATAGATATTCTGTCAGAGAATAAATCTATTTCATGTTGAATGCTGATGTCATAGCGAGCATGAGCAAAACTATTAATCACAACCTCTCTTAATGCTTTTACCGGTACTTCAGGAATTTCTTTTCTTTGTAAACTATCATCGGAAAACTCCACTCTCCATTTTATGTTTTCGATAATGTATTTCATACCTTCGGAGATTAAATCGAAAATATTACCTTCAAATCTCTTCATATCAATAAAAGTAACCTTTTGGTCAGTAGCAAATACTGCTGCTTTTAAAGTCAGAGGTTTATTCTTTGAAAACAGCAATTTTCCGGCGTTGGTAAGATATCCGTTTCTGTAAAGAGAAAGTTTAGATAAAATGGTTTCCTTGTTGTAGCTATCATTTGGCATCCTTCCACAAGAAATTGCATCTTTGTAGAATCTGGAAAGTGTTTCATCATCAATATCATCCAATGTCTCTGAAGTTAAATGATTTTCAAAGTTTTCTTCATACTCATTTTTAATCATTATTCTTTTTAATTCGCCAGGTGTAAGTTCCCGATCCTCGTCCGCAATCCTTATATAGTATCTTCCTTTAGAAGAATATGGTATGTCAGAACCCGCAAAATCTACTTTGATCACATCGATTCCTTGAATAGTAACGATATGAATATCAGGGAAAATCTGTGGTTTTATTCTTTCATATATTTTTCTTGATACATCCCTTAATGATGAGTCTGTAATAGTGGTTTTAAAAGGAGTCCCATCATTTTTAATGCCAAAATAAACAGTTCCTGATTGATGTTTATTAAGTATCGCAGAAATTGAATTCATAGCTTCTTCAAGCTCATTAATTGATTTTTTAAACTCAAGTTGTTCAGTTTCTTTCATAAGTATCCTTCCTTTCCTTCCCTGTATTACATATTTATTATATCATGTTTGGCATAATAAATGTAGTTGGTGGCATAATAAATGGCACAATAAAACTGTTGATTATTATCTCTAATATATGCGAAATGATGAAGAGAAATTTTACCTATAGCGATTATATTTACCTTCTAAGAAGTCCTTAGAAATTCCTGGGGCAGGGGCAATAAGGATACAAAGTACTTTTTAAGTTTTAAACTTCCTTTATTTATAAGGGCTTTCTCTTATAGATACGATTACCTGCTATAAGTAAGCGATAATCAGAATTCTCTAAGAGATCATTTGTTCCGCTTTATTGTATACGCTTTTGGTTTCGCACCTCAGGTGCTGTCTTATTACGAAAATAGGTGTCATGACACGGAATTTCATAACATGAGAGAGGATGGAACCATTTTATGGCTGTATTTCCAATAATTTACTTTCAAAAAATTACAACGGGTTTATGAAAAACGGAATGCCGGCCGCAGTATATTGTCTTCGCTCCTTTGGGACGGAACCACAGAAGATGCTTGATGTAAATTCCCTTGTTCAAAGCCATCAACAAATCACGTTTACCAACAGAGTATTGCGTATCAGAGAAACAGGAATACCGGAAGATCCACTGGTTTTGTCGAAGTTTATCGCAAAGTCCGTTCTCGTTACAAGAGACCGCAACGATCCTCCCTTCCGTTAAAAAGCCTGCCGGGCGGCACAAACTGTCCGTTCATATCTGATACAAAGATATATAGCTTCCTGTATCGGCAAAAACAAGCACATCGACAAGAATACTTCGGTTGATATTTTGCCGATAATGTATTACGATAGGAACATAATCGGAGGTGGCTTATGAAGTATGTATCAGTAGCTGAGATGGCAAAAAAATGGGACATATCGGAGCGTTCCGTACGCAACTATTGCGCCGAGGGACGCATTCCCGAAGCCTTCCTTACCGGCAAGACCTGGAACATTCCGGAGAACGCCGTTCGCCCGGCAAGAATCAACCAGAAGTCGGATAAACCTAAGAATCTGCTGGAATTTCTCCGTGCAGAAAAGAAAAACGGTATCAAGGGCGGTATCTATCACAAGGTGCAGATTGAACTCACCTACAACTCCAACCACATCGAGGGCAGCCGCCTGACCCACGACCAGACCCGGTACATCTACGAGACCAACACCATCGGTATGGAAGCCGAAGCGGTGAATGTGGATGATATTTTGGAAACGGCAAATCACTTCCGCTGCATAGATCTGTGCATCGAGCAGGCAAATCAGCCGCTGAGTGAAGCCTTCATCAAGCTTTTGCACTTCACCCTGAAAAACGGCACCAGTGATTCCCGCAAGGACTGGTTTGCGGTGGGCGACTATAAAAAGCTTCCCAACGAGGTCGGCGGCAGAGAGACCGCTTTACCGGAGGATGTTCCCCAGCGGATGAAGGCACTTCTTCGCTCTTACAATACCGAGAAGGATAAAACACTGGAGGAGATTATCACCTTCCATTATGAGTTTGAGTCCATCCATCCTTTCCAGGATGGCAACGGGCGTGTGGGGCGGCTCATCCTGTTCAAAGAGTGTCTGCGAAACGGTATCGTTCCCTTTATCATTGATGAAGACCTGAAGCTTTATTACTATCGCGGGCTTCACAAGTGGAAGACCGAACGCGGGTATCTCACAGAAACCTGCCTTGCTGCGCAAGACAAATTCAAGGCTTATCTGGATTACTTCCGGGTGCCATATGGAGGATAATCATGAAAAACACAAATGTCACACTCGTTCCTTTGCAACCCGAGGACAGAGAGCAGTTCATTCTGGACAATCAACGGGCATTCAAGTACGGTGCAATGGAGGAATTCGGCGAAAAGGATAGTCACTTTGAAGAGGACGGCGAAATCATATCCAGAAAAACTATCGAAGCTTCCATTGACGGTCAGGGAGCCGAAACGTATCGAATCATGCTGGACGGTGAGAAGGTCGGCGGCCTGGTCTTAAAGATTGACCCGGTTACGAAGGAAAATGAGCTTGAGCTGCTGTTCGTGAACCCGGAAACGCATAGCCGCGGCGTTGGATACGGTGCATGGCTTGAGGTTGAAAAACTGCATCCTGAAACGATTCTTTGGAAGACCTGCACTCCCTATTTTGAGAAACGGAACATCCACTTCTATATCAACAAGTGCGGTTTTCATGCTGTAGCATTCTGGAATAAGTATTTGCCAGACCCGCATCCATGCGATGAGGAAGAAGCGGAAACCAACAATGACGAGGACGAATTTGACGGGATGTTCTATTTTGAGAAACGGATGGTTTGAAACACCTACGCCTTGCTGCACAGGACAAATTCAAGGCATACCTGGATTATTTCCGGATACCGTATCAATAAGAGACGGAATGAAAGGAATTACAAATCACATTGTACAGACTTACATAGCCGGGACTGACCGATCCTCAGCCCCGGTTTTTATTCTGCTCCCTGTTTCCGTTTGCGTTTTTTCCGATTATTGATTACTATGTACCTGACAAGGTACAAAGGAGGCATTCGTATGAACGATACCATGACCCCGCTTGGCAATGCCATCCGGAAGCAGTTAACGGACAAAGAATTCACCCTGAAAGAATTCTCCATCCGCACAGGTCTTTCCGAAGAACACCTCAGCCAGCTCTTTACAGGGGAAGCACCACTCACCCACGAAGATGCTCATAAACTGGAAATGGTTCTCGGAATACCCGCTTCTTACTGGAACAGCCTGGAAGCCGATTACCGCGAATTCCTCATCCGCAAAGAAGAGGAAACACAGATTCAGGATGAAATGGCCATCGTTGACGTGCTTCCGTATGCCCGCATGGTGAAATACCAATGGATTGAACAAGGCGATACGGACTATGAAAAAACGGTAAGCTTACGGAAATTCTTCGAAGTGACCGATCTGACCTCGTTATCCTCCCTTCCGGTTTTCCAAAGCACCCATGAGAAAATGGACTATGCTACCTTAGCCTGGTTACAACAGGCAAAAAAAGAAGCCCGCAAGGCCAACGTCAAACCGTTTAACCGTAACGAGCTTTCTCATATTCTTCCTTCGCTGTTTTCCACCGTTATGGATACAACCGCTGACAATCACGACAAGTTATCCGCCATCCTGGCGGAAATCGGCATCGTCTTAGCACCGGTTTTACATCCGTACGGTCACAGCAAGCATACCCATTTCCGTGACAAACACAAAATCATCCTCGTGTTTACACCCGGTTACGGGGAAGACGGTGACTACATCTGGCAGGAGCTTAATCACATCTTATATACGAATACAACCCCGACGTTATAATCGGGGTTGTTTTTTACAGTTCTTCACCGTTGGTTTCAATGACTTTCTGATACCAGTAGAAGGAATCTTTCCGGCTTCTCTTCTTCGTTCCGTTACCGAAATCATCCTGGTCAACGTAAATATAACCGT
The DNA here is from genome assembly GCA_021442745.1 of Erysipelotrichaceae bacterium. Taxonomy (GTDB): domain Bacteria; phylum Bacillota_I; class Bacilli_A; order Erysipelotrichales; family Erysipelotrichaceae; genus RGIG4607. The sequence goes on from JABUSI010000268.1 coordinate 4,938, forward strand.
ACCGTTTGGACATTTCCGCACTGGAAGAAGATACCAGATCAATCGGTCCCCAGCTCAAATAAGCCAGAACTTCCACGCCATCCTTTACACATTCTTTCAGCTGTTCAATGTGCTGACGCAAGAAGTCAATCCGGTAATCGTCATGAATGCTGCCGTCTTCTTCGACCGTATCCAAAGCACCCAGACCGTTTTCCGCAATCATCAGCGGCTTTTCGTAACGGTCATAGTACTGACTCAAGCTGTTGTAGAATCCCAGCGGATCCGCACGCCATTCCCACGGTGTCGGCTTTAAATACGGGTTCTGGGAACCGTCAAACGCCTTGATCGTATTCTTCGTGGAATCCACAATCTTGGAATTGTAGTAAGAGATAGCTAAGAAATCCATCGGATTTTCCCGCAACAGCTGTTCATCCTCTGCGGACACTTCCACATGAATGTTATTTTCTTCAAAATACCGCAGGGCATACACCGGATATTCCCCACGGAACTGTACGTCCGTAAAGAAATACTGCATCCGGTTCTTTTTCATCGTCAATACGACATCTTCCGGTTTGCACGTTGCCGGATAGAACGTACCATCCGCAACCATCGTACCCATATGCATCGTCGGGTCAATGTCTCTGGCAAGTTTCACAACCTTGGCACCGGCCACAAACTGATTGTGAACCGCCTGATACATCAGTTCTTCCATATTCTCTGCCTGGTCGTCATAAATACCCAATGAACCGAACTGTACCGTCGGAATCAGATTGACCTGATTGCACACGATCCAGTATTTTACCTTACCCTTGAAACGGTTCATCAGTACCGTCGCGTAATTCACAAAGAAATCAATCATCTTCTTGTTCGCAAATCCGCCGTACTTCAGTACCAGATTCAACGGAATGTCATAATGCGACATCGTAATGATCGGTTCCATACCGTCTTTGATGATTTCATCAATCAGATTATCGTAAAACTGCAAGCCCTTTTCGTTCGGCAGTTCTTCATCCCCGTTCGGGAAGATTCTTGACCAGGAAATACTTGTCCGGAATGCCTTGAATCCCATTTCCTGCATCAGTTTTAAATCTTCCTTGTAGGTATGATAGAAATCAATTCCGAACCGCTTCGGATAATAGCCTTCCGTATCGTTCATTCTCTGCAGAATGCCCTTTAACGTACCGCCGCCTTCTTTCTTGATATTCGCTCTGTCCAGGTTCTTGTCGTATTCGTGAATATCACTGGTAGACAATCCTCTGCCATCCGCATCATATGCCCCTTCAATCTGGCAGGCTGCTACCGCACCACCCCATAAGAAGTCTTTCGGAAAGCCTTGTGGAACTTTTTTCATATGTTTCTTGTATGATAAACATGTACCTGCAGTACATGAATATCACTATCCTTTCTAAACCTTTG
>JABUSI010000259.1 GCA_021442745.1 Erysipelotrichaceae bacterium
TGCTTCCGACGTATACCGTATTAACCCATGCCCACTGGGATCACAGTTACGGTTTATGGGCAACGGCAACAATTTCCCTGTGTGGAAAGAAAACATGGGATAAAATAAACGAAATGACGAAATGGGAATGGACGGAAGAAGCAATGAATCACCGCTTACAAACCGGTGAAGAAATTCCGTTCTGCCACGAAAACATTCTGAAAGAATATGCCGGTCTGAATGAAATTCACGTGGTCACACCGGATATTTCCTTCGACAAAGAACTGACTCTTCATTTGGGAAACGTAACCGTACGGGCAATCGAAACCGAAAACCCGCACGAAGAAGACGGTGTGCTGATTGCGGTTGACGATCTTCTCATTCTCGGGGATTCCTCCAGTCCGGATTACTACCATCTGAATGAAAAGTATGACCGTACCCGTCTTGCCAGCTACCTTGCACAACTGAATACGTACAAAGGATATCGTCTGGTACATTCTCATATCGATGAAATCCTGCCGCTAAAACAATACATACGGATGGTGGAAGAGAACGCATCAGAAACGGGGTATGTACAATGAAGAAAATCGTCGTTACCGGATTTGAACCGTTCAACGGAAAAAGCACTAATCCGTCCCAAAGGATTGTTGAAAAACTGATGGCGCCCAAGGATACCGTTTTAGTTAAAAAAATCCTTCCCGTCGCCTACAAACAGGCGGAGGAAGAACTCATTCATCTTATAGAAAAAGAACAGCCGGATATATTGTTATCCATAGGACAAGCCGGAAACGTACCGCACATTTCCGTAGAACGTGTTGCCCTCAATCTGGATTGTACCCGTACAAGCAACGGGGAAGGCCTTTTTGCGGATGCTGTCGGTTATCAGCCAATTGATGTTCCGGTTATTCCCGACGCAGAGAACGCCTTATACGCAACCTTACCGGTATGGGAGCTTGTAGCGGACATCCGCAAAAAGAACGTTCCCGCAGCCGTTTCCTATCATGCCGGAACGTTTATCTGCAACCACGTCATGTACATCGGCTGCCATCTGACAAAGAAGTACCCGCATATGATTTCCGGATTTATCCACGTTCCGTTTTTACCCGAACAGAACCCGGAAAAAGGATATACGATGCCGTTTGAAGACATGCTGACAGCCTTACAAACTGTAATCAACACACTGGCAGGTAACCTATGATTATCCGGAAAATCGAAAAAAAAGACGACGCCCAAGTCGCTTACATCATCCGCACCTGTCTTACCGAATACGGTGGAGATCACCGTACGGATACGGCCTGGGCCGACCCGTATCTGGATCATTTCTCGGAATATTATATTCATGAAAACATGGCCTACTGGGTTGCCGAAGACAACGGAACCGTTGTCGCCGGCGTCGGCATCGGGCCGTTATCCGCCGATTGCACCATCTGTGAACTGCAGAAAATGTATTGTCTGAAAGACTACCGGGGAACCGGTATTGCCCATGAACTGTTGAAAACCGCATTACACTTCGCGAAACAATACTATTCCGGTTGTTATCTGGAAACGCTCGACAACATGACCCGTGCACAGAAATTCTACGAAAAACACGGCTTTGTACGCACTGATAAAACCTACGGCAATACCGGCCATAACGGATGCAACGCCCATTATCTGATTGAATGGCAGAAATGTTAGGTTCCGTTGCTTGCGGCAACGGCAGTTTATCCTGTAAGTTGTCGGTGAAAGGAGAAGTTCTCTATGCTGAATGAAAACATCAGGGCACTCAGAAAATCCAAGGGACTATCCCAGGAAGAATTCGCATCCAAACTAAACGTTGTCCGTCAGACCGTATCCAAATGGGAAAACGGGTTATCCGTACCGGACAGTGAAACACTGATCCGGATTGCCGGAGAATTGCAGACGCCTGTCAGTACGTTACTGGGAGAAACCGTCATAACCGAAACGCCGGACAATCTGCAGGTTCTTTCCGGAAAACTGGAAGTGCTGAACGAACAACTCGCAAAACAGCAGGCAGAAAAACGAAGAATTCTGCATTACTTATGTATATTTTTCACTCTGGTTGTTGTGATAATCTTCATCCTTCTGGTGCAATCCGAAAGTCCCTACCAAAACTGGGATTACAACGATCCGGAACACGCCGTATTCGGCGTCATCTGGCATATATTTGAATGGGTATTTGTCCGTATTGCCCCGTTGGCGTTAGCCGGAGGCATCGTTGGTATCATTCTTACGCGGAAGAAAAACTAAACATTTTCTGCAGAAAATGTGAGTAAAGTTCCTTAATTCATGGAGTAAACGAACAAAAGTGCAGAATTCTACACTTTTTGTGATCAGAAATGCACCTGAGCAATCGTATATGCACTTCTTTATTCCTGTTCCGATGACTCAAAAATACGAAAATTCATCGATTTTATGATACGTATTAAGAAATACCCGATATAATAAATATATACATTCATGAAACAGATCATTGGGGGTACTCTATGTCATTTGTGGTATTTGCGGACGGAACGGCCAATCTTCCGAAAAGTTTATTGGGAAACATCAGACTTCTTCCTTGCAGTTATCTGATGGAAGAGGAAAAACATATTTACGAAGGTGACGTCGACAGTTTTGACGGGCACGCGTATTATCAGCAGTTAAAAGAAGGAAAGACGGTAAAGACCAGTTTGCTGAACACCTATCTGTTTGAAGAACATTTTAAACCGGTACTGGAAAGCGGAACGGATATCATTTACGTTTCCATGTCTTCCGGAATCAGCGGAACGTATCAGGCTGCCAAGATTGCGGCAGAAGAGCTGATGGAAGAATATCCGGAACGTACGGTACGGATTATCGATTCCAGAGGATGCGGATTCGGAAACGGTTTATTAGCTATCCATGGTGATAAACTTGCTGGCGAAAACCTGAGCGCCAAGGAAGCAGCGGATATTCTGGACGAAAGAGTACCGCATACCTGTCAGTATTTCACCGTAGACGATCTGAATTTCCTGAAGCGTACCGGACGGGTCAAAGGGTCCACAGCTGCCATCGGTACGATGTTAAACATCAAACCGATTTTATACGGTACGGCAGAAGGCCAGATTGTCGACTGCGGAAAGGTCAGAGGACGTCAGAAATCGATCAAAGCGATTGCCGAAAAGTATGCTGAAAAAGTAACGGATGCTAACGAGCAGCTGGTTTGTATCTCTCATGGAGACTGTATCGAAGATGCGCAGAAACTGGCCGATCTGGTCAATGAAATTGCCAGACCGAAAGAACTTGTCATTTGTCAGCACGAACCGTTCTCCGGCTCACACGTCGGCCCGGGTATGCTCGGCTTATTCTTCTACGGCAAGGAAAGATAACAAAAAACCCGGAATAAACCGGGTTTTCTTATTCTGACAGATTCTTATATAACTCTGTGAGTCAGTTCTGCCCAAACCAGGATGGCGCCCAGAAGCACAACCGGTGTGACAAGTGCAACAATCCGGTTTTTCTTTTCTTTCTGAATACAGAACGTCATGACAAAGATGGAAACAATACACACCAGGCAACTCAACAAATGATTCGGGAAATGATGCAGCAACTGCCGGTAATAAAACAATGCCGACACTGCCTGAATGGTATTTCCCATTCCCATTACGATTGCCCCTGCCACATTCTGTTTCTTACAGTTATAGGCGATAAATCCTCCCGGAATCGTCAGCAATGTCATCGGAAACCAGAACCGTGAATAATAATACCATGCCATATCCGCTGATAAGGTTCCGCCCGCAATCCGTACCAGATACACAAGTGGCTGGCTGATCAGAAAGAATACGAAACATTTCATCATGGCTTCCAGATTCTTTTCACAGTTTACCACAACGATAACCGCAAAAATAACCCACCATTCATAATATACACCGATGTCGTAAAACGACGTATTCCGTAAAAACGGCACCTGCATTATCAAGCCCGTATAAACACCCGCAATCACAGCGAACAGAATAACCTTACCCCAGGTCATCCTGATATTACCGAATACCTTTTTCATAAACAAATCCTCCGCAAAAACAATTACCTACATAATACACTATGTATTTCATAATTTCATCTTATAAATATCGCGATAATTTCATAGGGTGATATATTCTTTTCCAATCAATTTTCCAATCCTGAATTCCGATACGAAAAGCAGACAGGTTTTTCCCGTCTGCTTTGTTTGTTTAGTCTAATTCCGTTCCGTTTGACGCAATGACTTTCTTGTACCAATGGAAGGAATCTTTTTTATACCGTTTGTAGGAACCGTTACCCAGATCGTCAGCATCGACGTATACCAGTCCGTACCGTTTCTTCATTTCTCCGGTACCGGCACTGACAATATCGATTGCACACCAGCACGTATATCCGATCAGGTCCACTCCATCGTCAATCGCATCGGACATTGCCTTGATGTGATTCCGCATGAATTCAATACGGTAATCGTCATGCACACAACCGTCTTCCAGTTTATCGTATGCACCCATTCCGTTTTCCACAATCATCAGTGGTTTTTCGTACCGGGAATAGAATTCATTCAATAACCACCGCAATCCCAGCGGGTCAATGCTCCATCCCCATTCCGTTGTCTTTAACAGCGGATTACGGATACCGAAATCGGTTCCCTGTAATTTCAGGGAAGCATCATCGGAAGAGCAGTCACTGCGATAATAACTGAAGCTGATGAAATCAACCGTACCTTTTGTCAGATCGTGTAGTTCTTCTTCGGTCATATCGATGTGAATGTCGTGTTCCTTCCAGTATCGGTTTGCCCAATACGGATATTTTCCTTTGCACATGGTATCCAGACAATAGTAGTCCCAGATTTCCATGTCTTTCTGTGCCGCAAATACATCGGTCGGCTTACTGGTCAGCGGATAATACGCAAACCCGCACATCATGCAGCCTACCTGCATTTCCGGATCGATTTCGTGCGCAATACGAACCACTCTGGCACTGGCAACCAGTTCGTTGTGCAATGCCTGGAACCGCTTGTTCTTTTCTTCCGGCGTTGAGTTCGGATTGTCCATATTGACATATCCGCACTCCGGATAAATACCGCTGATCACGAATTCCCCGTAACTGACCGTCGCAAAATTCAATTCATTGAACGTCAGCCAGCGTTTCACCAGTCCCTTGTATTCGTTCATGATGACGGTTGCATACTTCACAAAGAAATCAATGACTTTCTTGTTCGCAAATCCGCCATAGTTTTCTGACAGATTCCACGGCATATCGTAATGTGTCATCGTAACCGTCGGTTCAATGTTGTATTGTCTGCACAAGGTAAAGAATCGTCTGTAGTAATCCAATCCCTGTTTGTTCGGCGTGTCATCATCACCGTTTGGAAAAATCCGGGACCAGTTGATGGACATCCGGTACGTCTTGAATCCCATTTCGGCATACAATTTAATGTCCTCTTCATAGAATTCATATTCCTTGCAACCGACATGATTCGGATAGAAGTATTGTTCTTCCAGTTGTTTTGTGATCAGTCGCGGATGACTCTTATCTCCGTTTGTGACATGGTCCATGATGGAAGCTTTTTTACCGTCTTTGTCCCATGCACCTTCACATTGTGTTGCGGCAACTGCGCCGCCCCATAAAAATCCTTTTGGAAAACTCATACTGTCTCCTTTCTGACGTATATTTCTTATTCTTCTTCCTGGATACCTACAATTCTTGTTACGATGAATGCTGTCGCAAAGGCGATGATAATCGTAACAACCGCAAAGATAACATTACCCATGGTTCCGTCCGGATTAATGAAGGCGATTAAACTTGCTACACCAGGTGACGCAAACGCAAATTCCTTCAGGCTAACCAATCCGGCAAAGCATCCGCCTACCAGACCACCGGCAATCGCACCGATGAACGGCTTTCTGTATTTTACAAGAACACCGAAGATAGCCGGTTCGGTAATTCCGAATACAGCTGTCAGGCCGGCAGACAAAGCAGCTGCCTTGTTGTCATCGTTCTTACATAATGTCATGGCTGCCAGAGCGGCACCACCGACTGCTACGTTACCGGCAAGCATACCCGGCATAACGAATCCTTCGAATCCAAGAGTCGCAAACGCAATACCAACCGGCGCATACAATCCGCCTGCGGTACCTGAGAAGATCAGGATGGATGTCAAGGCACCCATAGCACCGATGGATACGAAACCTAAATTTTCATTCATCCACAACAGGATGGAAGCGATAATACCTGCTACATAGTTAGCGATAGGCCCGATACAAATCAACGTAACCGGAACGGTAACGATCATGGTCAGCATCGGAACAACGAAGAACTTGATTTCCTTCGGAACGATACGATCCAGCGGTTTCCATAC